>NZ_JCAQHY010000146.1:0-55943 GCF_059621045.1 Vagococcus sp. WN80Y | reverse complement strand
GACAAAACTTCAAGGAGGAATACTACGACCTCTATCTGTACGAAATAATCATACCCCTTATGGGGATGAAAAGGAACTATCAGAATAAATCTGATAACCTTATTATACGAGGAGGAAGAAAAATGCCAGTAGGACCTTTAGTAAATGTCTGTGCGACGTTGATAGGAGGCTTGATTGGCGCCTCAATCGGGCGCTTTATTCCAGAGTATTTACGAATTAAGATGCCTCAAATTTTTGGCTTGATTGCGTTTTGTTTAGGACTTCCAATGTTAATTGGTATGACTCACATGCTTAGTGTGGTAATTGCAGTTTTATTAGGGGTTATTATTGGAGAGTTGCTTAAATTAGAAAAGAGAATTGAAGGCTTAGCAGGTAAAATTCGTACCCCTTTGGAGAAAGTGATGAAATCCTCACCTTCGTTAGGTGGCGATGAATTTATGAATCAGTTTATTGCTATTTTAGTTCTATTCAGCGCCAGCGGACTAGGGGTTATCGGCTCAATGACTGAAGGGATGACAGGGGAGTACGATATTTTATTAGTGAAATCATTGTTGGATTTTTTTACAGCGATTATTTTTGGAACTAGTTTAGGTTATATGGTTTGCTTAGCCGCGATACCTCAGGGAATTGTGATGTTTACGCTCTTTTTCTTAGGCTCCACCATTATTCCTCTGACAACTCCTGATATGTTGGTTAATTTTTCGGCAGTTGGTGGTGTTATTATGCTAGCTACTGGTTTTCAAATTATGACAATTAAAGAATTTTCTATGGCTAATATGCTACCAGCATTGGTTATTGTGATGCCGCTATACGCGGCGATAGTCTAGTTAAAAAACGCATCAACTACATTCGTAAGAATGCTGTTTTGATGCGTTTTTCATTTGATTAAATCTTTGAATTCTGTTGGGGAGTAGGTGGTTTGATTTTTGAAAAATTTATTAAAGTGAGGATGATCGTAGAAGTCTGTATCTAAATAAGCATCGGTCACTTTTTTTGAGTGATCAAGAATTCGCGACATGGCTTGCTGTAAACGAACAGCTTGAATTACTTGTTTAGGGCTAGAGCCTAATAAATCAGTAAATAATTGCCGAATGTATCGATCACTCACGTGTAGCTGGGCAGCAAGTTCTTTAATAGATGGCAGTTCTTCACCAGAAAGTGATTCTTTCAGAATATAATTAATTATCTCGTGTTGCGTGTAAGGTAGCCATTCGTGGACGTAGTTTTGAAAAAGAGTAATACGTTGTTCAAAATCAATTTGGGTAAATTTTTTCCAAGGAAAGGCTTCGAAGGAATGGCTGAAAGTCTTTAATTGAGAGACTCGATGAACGAGTTCTTTTGCGGGTACATTGGTTTTAAAAATATAGTTTGGTGGGATCTTGATAACAAAATATGATTTATTCTTGGTATATGCTACGGGTTTAGGTTGTTTCATGCGCCCGAAAAAACAAGGACTAGTGAGACCCGTGGGATCAAATTCAATGCAAATAGCTGAATAACCATCTGGAAAAAGAGTCAGTACTAAGTCCTGTGTGTTATCGACATAAAACTCTTCAAACATAATATCGTTAGGAGAATCGGCGCCGTTCCAAGATCCTTTTTTGCGATAAAAGCTACCGATACTATTATCTAAAAGAGGTTGTTTTGAGGTCATCTTTTGATCAGTAAAAATAGACATGGTAGCCCACCTTTCTATAAATAAACGGATACTTTAGCTTCATTATAGCATAGTAAGCGTTTTTTTGTGAGAGGTGAAATAACCAGAATAATCTGGTTATTTTCGTTCTGAGACAAGTAGACCTAAGATGGCTAAAATGATGCCAATTACCATTGGCCAAGTCAGCTGTTCATGCAGGATAAGCACTGAAAAAGTGACAGTAACTACAGGGACTAAATAAATATAGACACTTGTTTTTACCGCACCAACGACTTTAACTGCATAATTCCAAGAAACAAAGCAAAAGGCTGAAGCGCCAATACCAAGAAAAAGTAGATTTAGCCAAACAACAGGTTTGATATAGTTCTCCAGAATCGGCTGAAATCCTAGAAATGGCATGGCGACTAACATAAAAAGAATACCGTAGCTAAAAATGCGTCGGGTCGTTAAAATGTTTGAATAGCCTAAGCTGCTTATTTTTTTCGTTAAGATGGAGTAGAAGCCCCAACAAACAGAGGCCAGAATCGCCAAAATATCTCCTGTAGAGCTAAAACTGACGGCTCCACCGTTGAAACTCAAAATAAAAATACCTGTTAAAGAGATGAGAAAGCCAATAAAGTAGCTGACTCGCAAGCTCTCTTCTTTTAGAAAAAGCGAGGCTAGTAAGGCCGTAAAAAAGGGGGAAATAGCAACAATCACCCCAACATTAGATGCCAAGGTATAGGTTAGAGCGATATTTTCTAATAAAAAATATAAGGTTACCCCAGTGAGTCCTGCTCCTGCAAATAATAATTCCTCTTTCCAACTGGCCGTTTTAAGTAATTTTGGCGCTAGCAGGAGTAAGACAAACCAACCTAGAATAAAGCGGAAAACTAATATTTCCAGAGGGCTGATGTGCACTAATAAAAATTTTGTAGAGACAAAGGTGGTGCCCCAGAGAAATATTGTAATCAAGGCAGCGATATGGCCTAGTGTGGTGCTTGATTTAGATGTAGTTAAGTGGTTCATTTTATAATGCCTCCAGTTAGTGAGTGTGTTGATGATAGATTTTTTGATAGGTTTTGGGTGTGACTCCCGTAATTTTCTTAAAGGCATTTGAAAAATGACTTTGATCGGTATATCCTAGTTGGTAGCTAATATGAGTAAGTTTTTCTTGTTTTTTGAGTAGTTCCTTAGCTTTAATGACGCGTGTTGTTTCTAAATATTGATAAGGTGTCACGCCAGTTGTTTTAAGAAAGTGACGAATTAACGTAAATTTATTTTGTCCAGTGTGGTGGGCGAGCGTATCAAGTGACAATTTTTCCTCCAAATGCTGATCAATATAGTTGATTGCAGTTGTTACCGCAGATTCATAGGTGACTGATAAGGGCTCGTTCTGTTGCTCGATTTTGGTTGATAGAGCATCAATGACGAGATAGAATAAGTCTTCTTTACTTTGTTTGGAATCATTTGCCAAAATAGCCGCAAATAATTGACGTAGATAAGCTTGGACTGAGAGAGAGGTGATGACATTGGAAGTGAATCTAGTGTCACTTCCAGTAAGTTCTTTCATCCTCTTTTCAGAAATATGTAGGCAATGATAATCGAGAGGGATATCGCCTAATTGGGCACAAGCATGAGGATCATACGGATTTAAGACAAACAAATCACCGGGCTCAAGCTGGTAGAACTGCTGATTACAGGTTAATTCGCGCTGACCTTTAACGATTAAGCCGATAACATAATAATCATGAAAATGATTAGGAAACTTTTGTGGTAGATTGATGAATGTGCAGTATTCCATATCTAACTCGCTATCTCTATATAAATGGCGTTCCTCGAGCATAAGCAATCCTCCTAAAATGATTAGTAATTAATCTAGAATACCACAAATGATCAACGAGTTATTGTAAAATATTGATTTTTTTTCATTTTTTACACGTTAATAAGTCTCTAAGTTACCATAATTCTCTTAATCTTACTGTTCAAATGTCGAATAAATGGAAAAGAATGCTGATTCTAGACTATTTTAAAAGAAAATTGAGGCTTGGTAAGAGCTGTTTAGGGCATATTAGAGGATTATGGGGCCTGTACTGGATTGGACAAGTCTTGACTGAGTGTGATATAACTGGATTAATAGGCTGATAGAGAAAAGGGATCGGGTAACGAAGAATAGAAAAATCGTGTACGGTGTTTACGTACATGAATCAATCGAGAAAAATTGATTGAATAACTTCTTATAAAGGACTCATTTTTTATTAAGTTGATAAAATTAGGATTTAAATCTAGAAAGTGATTATTAAAATGACAAGGTCTGAAAAAATGATGTACGGTGTTTGTATACATGGACCAATCGGGAAAAATCAATTAAATAACTTGTTTAAATTGGATACTTCTTGGATTGTTAATCATTAATAAAAAATAGATAGGGATACAAGAGTCATTCAGCGAAGGCAGCTAGTTTCGAAAAGTTAGCGTGGCACGGTTGAATGCTTTTTGTGTTGTAGTGACTTATCCTTTAAGTGTATGACTTTGAGGTGAAGGATCGCTTAAAAGATTTTGTAATTAGTATTGACAACTCAGACAGTACGATGTACTATTTAGTTATAAAACAGTACAATGTACTAAAGGGAGTGAAGATTGTGGAAAAAAGAATGAGACCAGCCGCTCAGGATATTGGAAGGATTCTTGGAGGAGGAATGTCACCAGAAGATTTTATCAAGTTAATGGATACAACGGAATTCAATTGTGGAACGTTTGAAAAAGTTCCTTTTGAGCAAACCCATGATTTTGTTGAAACATGCGAAAAATTAGGCGATCGAGCTGTTGCTTATGCAGAAAAAAAAGAGGCCTTAGGGCAACAAGTGACAGCAAGCCAGTATTATTTTAATGCGTCTTGCTTGTATCGACTAGGTGATTACGGGATTCGTGGTGTGACAGAAGAAAAATACAGAGTGTATGATAAACTTCTTAAAAGTTTCAAAAAGAGTAAGGAATTGACAACAACTGAAAACAGTGAGCCAGTGGAGATTCCGTTTGAAGGGAAGTCGATGCCGGGTTATTTACTAATCCCACCAAATGCGCCAAAGGATGTTCCGGTGGTTATTTGTATCCCTGGAGCAACTGGCTATAAAGAAGAAAACTATAATATCGCGTTATCTATTTATGAGCGTGGCTGCGCCGCCCTTATTTTTGACGGTCCAGGTCAAGGCGATCCGTTATTGAATCGTGGGATGTATTTAACGGTTGATAATTATGATCGTGCAGTTAAGGCCGTTATCGAGTTTATCCATGCTCACCCAAATGTTGGAAATAAAATAGGCCTAAGTGGAATGAGTTATGGTGGTTATTTAGCAACCAGTGCTTCAGCGTCCAACTCTGAACTGATTTCAGCACTGGTGAGTCGTGGCGGGTGCTCTCAAACAGATCAGTTAACGATGCATGAATGGGAAGGGATTGATCATTTTTATTTACGGCATTTTATGCCAAAATTTAATGTTGAAAATATGGATGACGCGATTGAAATCAGTCATGCTATGAATGTAGAGCCTCGTTTGCAGCAAATAACTTGTCCAGTGCTTGTTGTTCATTCAGAAGAAGACGTAATCCTTGGGGTTGTGGGGGCGAAAACTATTTATGAGAAAGTTGCGAGTGGTGACAAAGAGTATTATGAAGTTCCTGGCAATGTTCATTGTGGCAATAATGAAGATCAAAAAACACGCTCCTATGCGGCAGATTGGATTGTTAGTAAATTAATGCCGTAATAATCAAGTAACAGTGAGAATAGTTACTTCCATTTCTTAAAGCAATCATTTTGTTGTCGAAGATGATTGCTTTTTCCTATATAATGAAAGTAGTATATAGGTCATGATAGCTTGGGATGAAAGGAGCAGATAGATGAAACGAACCAACGAAAAAATAGTTGAAGCGGCAGTCGAGTTGTTTAATGAGAAGGGGTATAATGACGTGTCCTTACGTGAGATTGCGCTAAAGGCTGGAACAACTATTGGTAATTTAACCTATCATTATAAGCAAAAAGAAGAACTATTGAAAGCAATTTTAGCTAATCTTCAAACTAATTTTCCATTGAAGTCATCAGCAGGTTTAACGGGAATTGAAACATTAGAAAACATGTTAGACGCTATTAATTCGGCTCAAATGAATGAGACGAACAACTCCTTTTACTATCAAAATTTATATGAAATGACAAAGGATTCTGAATATATTTCAGAAAAGGCAAAAGAATTTCAACAATTTTTGTATGAATTAACACTTCAAAATCTGAAAAAGCTTCAAAAGGAAGAGATTGTTGAGCGAGCGATTAGCTATGAACAGTTGCAGAGCTTTGCGTATACGTTTGTAACAGTGTCAACAGTCTGGCTACAGCAAAATAGTCCACATAATAATCAGCTAATTCCTCAGCTTTCACTTTCTGTGGTACTATGTAATAGTCTTAGTCTCTATATCAGCGAGTCTTATCTAGAGACGTATCTTAATTTATGTCTAAAAAAAGGGATTAAACTGGCTTAATAAAAGAACCTGTCGTAGAGGACAGGTTTTTTTTATTAAGGGATAAAATTGTAAGGATTAGTTTTAGTTGTGCTGATGTTGTCCCTAATTTTTTTTATGGATTCAACGTTTTGATCGTAATTATGGTGCATGACATTTGTGTATAAAATATCCATAACAGTTAAGTAGCTGATTCGTGAGGCTAAAGACTCTGTTCGAAATAAAGTTTCTTCAGTTAAAACGATAATCGCTTGATCTGCAAGTGTAACGAGCTCAGAGCCACTGTTACCAGTCAGAGCGATAATTTTCGCAGGCGTTTTTTTGATTTGCCTCGCCAAGTTAACTGATTCTTTGGTTTGTCCTGAATGAGAAAAAATGAATACACAGTCCTCACTTGATAACTTGGTGGCAAAGCCTAGCTGCATATGATAGTCAAAAATATAGTTGCAACGATACTTGGTTCTAATAAATTTATGGAAGCTGTCGAAGGCGACAATTGATGAGCCACCAAGGCCGAAGAAATGTAGCGTTTTAGCAGAGTAAATAATGGCAAGGACATTATTTAACAGTTCTTCCGTTAGAAAATGAATGGAATTATTCAAGGAGTGAACATTCGATTGTAGAACTTTTTTGGCGATGTCGATACTTGAATCGTCTGGGTTAATCACATCTGTGCCATTCATAGCGCTTAGATTATGAAAGGTGGGTTGATAGCTAAAGTTACGAGCAATATCGATTTTGAAATCTTGAAACCCGCTATAGCCGATTTTTTTTACAAATTGATAAATAGACGATTGGGAGACATTTATTTCATTTGCTAATTCTTCTAATGTTTTTCGTGAGAGTAATTCATCGGAATGAATGAAATAATCAGCAATTTTGTGTTCAGTTTCACTGAGATTTCCTTTTTTTGCTCTGATTCGTTGATCTAAATAATGATTTTTCATTGGAACCTCCTGTGAGTGTTAGTATGTGTCAGTAGTACTAAGTATTTTTTTAAGAGAAAAGGGTTACAAATGATGATACTCGTAACGATGTTGAGCTAACTCTAGTGATGATTCACTGAAGTCAGTGGACTGTGCCGGCTAAAATTTGGTTACTTTTTATAGAGGGTGGGACTTATAGCTTATTATAGAGAATAACTGTCTAAAAAACAATTTTTATTTTTTTTAGGTTAGTAAAAAATAAAATTTGAAAAAGATTGCTTGAAAATAATGAGTGGATTTACTTTCTTCAAGGCAAAAAGTTAAAGAAGAGTGAGACAAAAGTCTCATCTTTTTTTCTTAACGAACTTTTAATCGTATATTCATAATTAATGTTTGTTTTATTGTTTTTTTTTCAATAAAAAGCATACAAAATAGTTTATCGTTCGTATTTTAAGGTGTTAATCGAAGAGTAACGATTGTATGTCCTAGTTACATAAAAGATAACAATTGTCATTAAATTGATAAGTGCGTGTGAAAGTAAAGGGGGATTTTTGAGCATTTTTAGTTTTAGCGTGATGATCAGTAAAATAGATGGCAAGCGAAATGAGTATAACACGTCTTAATAGTGACTAAAAAATTAGTTTTATATATACTTTTAATTTAATTAATCATGTTGATTATTTGGTGGCTAGGACAGTAAGTGTCAAAATGAAGGGGGAAACAATGGTTGGTTACTTTTATTAGTGGTGAGATTATGGCGACGGTTAGTAAATTAATCAGCTCATTTGTCAGCTAGTTTTTAAGAGGATTCATGGAAATAATTGTGTCGAAAAAATCAGCTATTTTCATTTTTGAGACCGTTTTCCGATAAGCGTTTTAGTAGTGATAAGCCGTGATAATAAAAAATATTTTTTATTATCTAAAACTCTTTACATAATTTTTTTTATGAAGTACTATTTAGGTATCCGATAGGGATACATTATAAAGTGACTGAGTTATCAGGTTTGCAGCTAGGTTGAGGGATTGAGAAGGGAGTGCTAGTGGGTCACTTGTTGGAAGGAGGAATAAATGAAAAGGCTTAATTGAATGATGGGTCGCTTTTTGAGAGGCACTGCAAAAAAATAGCGGTGAAAGGAGTTTGAGTAAGGTGAAGTATAAGATTGCAATTGTTAATTCTAGTAGTTTTGGCAAAATTTTTCCTGAGCATATGAGTCGATTAGAGAAAGTCGGAGAGGTCAAACATTTTACGGTTGATGGCGAGATTTCTGGTAGAGAATTGGCAGAGGTTCTTGAGGGTTATACCATTATTATTGCAAGCGTTACCCCGTTTTTTACACAAGAATTTTTTGATTACAAAGATGAACTTATTTTAATTTCACGACATGGGATTGGCTACAATAATATTGATCTTGAGGCAGCCGCAGACCATCAAACAATCGTGTCAATTATTCCAGCTCTTGTAGAGCGTGATGCAGTGGCAGAAAATAATGTGACTAATTTGATGACTATTTTAAGGCGGACAGTTGAGGCGGATAGCTCCGTGAGGGCGAATCATTGGGAAGACCGAGCAAAATTTGTCGGTAGAACGTTGTTTAATAAAACCGTTGGTGTCATTGGTGTCGGGAATACTGGCAGTGGCGTGGTTGAGATCGTCCGTAATGGGTTTAGATGCGAAGTTCTTGCTTATGATCCTTATAAGTCTGAGCGTCATATTCAAAGCTTTGGGGCTAGAAAAGTCGAGCTTGATCAACTATTGGAATCCTCAGATATTATTTGTTTATGTGCTAATTTAACAGAAGAGAACTACCACATGATTGGGGAAAAAGAAATTGCTAAAATGAAAGATAATGTGTATCTATCTAATAGTGCTAGAGGTGCCCTAGTTGATGAAACGGCGATTGTAACCGGTTTAAAAACAGGGAAGATAGCTGGTTTTGCAACAGATGTGCTAGAAGAAGAGCCGGGCCGACAAGATCATCCTTATCTTTCATTAGGTAATGTAGTAATGACACCGCATACGTCTGCTTATACAAGAGAATGCTTGAAAGATATGGGAGAGAAATGTGTTCAGGATGTTGAAGATATCGCTCAAGGAAAAGTACCTGAAAGGGCTGTGCAGGCTGAGAGTAGCTATCTTGCACAAGTGGTAAGGTAAGGGCGTATGATAGACGGGTTAAAAGTGAAGGTTGGGCCACAGTTTTATCAGTATCAGATTGGCGCCATTGAGTGTGTGCCGAGCTTGTTAGCGGAGTACAAGGCTAAAAAAATTCTGATTGTGCATGGGACTGTTTCATGGGAAAAGGCTAAGCCTAAGTTGAGTTTTTTACAGGACAGTCATTATCAATTCAGGTATCACCGTTATACAGGTGAATGCAGTTATTACGGCGCTGAGCTGATTAGGGAACTTGCCGAGCAGGAGGAAATTGATTTTATTATCGGCGTGGGTGGTGGCAAGCTGACAGATTTAGTTGGCTATGCAGCTCATTTGCTTAATCTTAATTTCGGGATTATTCCGACACTGGCAAGTAACTGTGCACCGTGGACGCCTCTTTCAGTTATGTATAAGGAGACTGGTGAAGCTGAGGGGAAAACAGAGCATTATTTAAGACAGGCGGCATTTTTAGTAACTGATCCTGAATTAATTATTGATGCGCCTGTGCCTTATTTTATTGCAGGATTGGCTGATACCTTGGCTAAGTGGTATGAATCAGATACTATTTTGCAGCAAGAGCATTTGAAAAATGAACCCTTTTTACAATTAGCAGCTTATACATCAGTTTTATGTAAAAAGGCGATTATGCAGGAATCAACGAAGGCAATTGAAGACATGAAAAAAGGCGAGCTTTCAGCTGAATTTGTTCATCTATCAGAAATTGTTTTTGCCGTTGCTGGTATGGTGGGAGGCTTGGGCGATAAATATGCGCGAAATGCTGCTGCCCATGCGATGCACGATGCAATGAGTAAGTATATTCCTGAAAGTCACCAGTACTTACATGGTGAAAAAGTTGCGTATGGGATTTTTTATCAATTAGCGCTAGAAGGTAAATGGGAAGCTATTGATGAGTTATTACCTTTTTATCAGACGTTGAAATTACCTATGTCTTTGCAGCAAATGGCGATTTATCCCACAGATAAGAGTGTTATTGATCAGATGGTGACATTTATTAATTCAAAAGAAAAGGTTCATCTTATTCCAATAGTCGTGACTGAAGCGTCGCTTAAGACAGCGGTAAATCAGTTGGAAGATTATATTAAAGGGAAGAGAGAGAAGGGAGACATATGGAAACATTAAGTGTTGTACAAAGTTTGTTAATTGCTTTATGGACTGCAGCGGTTATGTCGAGATGGCTAGGGGGAGGCGCAACTTTAACCCTCAGATTTTCACCATTAATGACTGGTTTGATTGTTGGTCTTGTTATGGGAGATGTCGCTCAAGCGATGATTGTAACTGCCGCGCTACAAATGATTTATATGGGAGTATTTTCACCAGGTGGGTCAATGCCGGCGGAGCCTTCAATTGCGGCGGCGATTGCGGTTCCCGTAGCTTTAATGGGGAATTTAGCTCCAGAAGCGGCTATCGCTGTGGCTGTACCCGTTGGGCTGTTAGGTAGCTATTTATATCAATTTAGATTTTTTATCAACACATTCTTGGGTAAATATACAGATAAAGCGGTGGATGAATTAAATCCGAAGGCGATTTCTCGTTCGATCATTGCTTATCCGACTATTGCGTCATTTGCACTGTTTGTTCCACTCGTTTTTGTGGCTCTTTATTTTGGCGCACCGGTTATTGCGGATGTTATCACAGCGCTTGAAGGAACAGTTGTTATTCACGTATTAGAAGTTGTTGGTGGTGGATTAGCCGCAATTGGAATTGCGACAACTGTTTACGTTATTGGTCGAAAGGATTATATGATGTTCTTTTTCCTTGCGTATTTCATGAGTATTGTCTTTAAATCATTAGAGGTTACGATGGTAACTTACGCAATCTTTGGTGTAATAATCGCCTTGATTTTTGTTCAGTCTCAAAAAGGAAAAAATGTGCCAGCGCCAGCTAGCAGTGCTGGTAAAACAGGAGCCTCTTTTGACGACGATGACGATGATTATGATGACGGATTTTAACTGATAGGAGGAGAAAGTAACATGACAGAGACGACAAAAAATACAACTCTTGCACCAGAAGAGATTACGAAAAAAGATGTGACGAAAGCGTATCTTAGATGGCATTTTGCCAATGAAATTCCCCATTCTTTTGAACGGTATCTAGCGCCTTCGTTACTATATGCCATGATGCCAATTTTAAGAAAGCTTTATAAGGATGATGATGCGTTAAAGGCAGCGTATAAGCGTCAATTGCTATTTTTTAATACTCAGCTTAGCTGGGGGGGCGGTGTAATTACAGGTCTGATGTCTTCGATGGAGCAGCAAAGAGCTCAAGAAGAATATGAGGATACTGAAATTTTAATGCAAGATGATTTGATGTACAACACAAAGGCTGGACTAATGGGAGCCTTAGCCGGTATTGGGGATGCGATTGACTCAGGAACGGTTCAATACATTTTTATTGCGATTGCAGTACCGTGGGCAGAGCAAGGAAGTGCTTTAGGCGCCTTGTTCCCATTTATTGCTTTTGCTCTTTATCAAGCAACATTAGGGGTGTTTTTTGCTCGACAAGCTTTTACAATGGGACGCAACGCAACGGGGTTAATGCAAAGTTCTGGGGTTCAAAATGCGATCGAAACCTTATCTGTTCTGGGATTGTTTATGATGGGGATATTGGCAGGGAATTATGTTAAAGTGTCATCGGCTTTGCAATTTAAAATTTCAGGTCGAGAGTTTGTCATCCAGGATATATTGGACCAAATTGTTCCGGGAATCTTGCCTTTAGCAGTAGTTATGGGTGTCTATTGGTTCTATACGAAAAAAGGTCTGAAAGTAACTCAGGCACTGTTATGGCTGACGGGAATCTTGATAGTCTTAGCAGCAGTGGGAATCTTATAAACTAAACCTAGAAGGAAGTGGCATAAAATGGGAGTCATTAATTTAGCACGTGTAGATGAGCGATTAATTCATGGTCAGGTCATGATGACACTGTCACAAAAAAGCGGAGTTAATTCAATTTTTGTTGTTGATGAGGTGGTGGCTAAGGATAAATTTATGCGCGATTTGTATAAAAGCGCTGGTGGCCGAACAGGTCAAAAAACGATCGTTGTATCACCTGACAAAGCGAAGTTTTACTGGGATGAGTACGAATTTAAGGACTATAACTGTATTCTGATCGCTAAGACAGTGAGTGTTATCTATGATTTGGTCACACATGGGGTGCCGATGAAAGAGTTAAACATTGGTGGTATTGCTCAGAAAAATCCTGATAAAGATCTTTTGGTGACTAAATCAGTTTACTTAAATAAAGAAGATGCTGAAAAGTTAAAAGAGCTGAATGAAGCGTATGGTGTTGAGGATATTTATTTCCAAGCGACGCCTTCAGCGCCAAAATCAACTTTAAAAGAGGTATTAGCGAAGTTCGATTTGTAGGCGGACTTTGTGCTGACGGTGATTGCTTTTTAGCAACATCGTCAGTGTTTCAAGTAATGGAACAGATGAGGGGAAGTGCGGATCAAGATGAAACCAGATGAGCGGCTACAGGATTGGACGTTTCGCTATCAGTATATGTATCGCTTGCGTCGTACAAATAAGCAAAAGCGACGATTTATATCAGCTCTTGTGGCGGATATAAGTCAAATGCGACAGGATATTAAAATTATTGAGCACCAACAAAATAAAAAATACGTTTCGAGTAATGTCTATATTGGCGATGTGGAGACGGCGGATCGAATTATTTGTACTTATTACGATACGCCACCTAAAAGCATTGGCCCTTATACATTGTTTGACCGCAAGAAACAGCGTCAAGCTGTGACTTCTTTTATGGTGGTTAGTACGGTGATTGCTTTGTTGTTTGGTCTGATAGTAACATTAGCTTATATGAAAAGTTCTCAAGGGGCATTTGATTTTAGATCAGTTAATACGCTGATAGCGATTGGCTGTTATGGCATTTATTTTTTCCTTTTTAGTAAAGTAGCGAAGGGATTGTCGACGAGAAAAACACTTATCCGAAATACATCGTCTGTTTTGGCCTTATTAAGTTTGATTGAGACAGTGACAACTAAAAAAACGGCATTTGCGTTTGTTGATGAGGGCTGTTTTGGTGAGTTGGGACTAGATTTATTGAAAGAAACGTGTAAAGCCTCTGCTAAGATTTATGCGCTCGATTGTGTGGGAGCAGCGACTGAGTTACATGTGATGGGTGACGGAATTCAACCAGACAAGCGCCACTTGGTTCAGAGTCATCCGCAAGAGAAAAATCAGGTGACGTTTATTTTTGGTGGGAGATTGGCACAAACTGCTCAAGGTCCGCACTTTTATCTTGAGCCATCAGATTTAAAACAATCCACGTTGAAAGTTGAAAATATTAATAAAATTAAGGCCCTGTTTGATTAGAAAAATGAGAATAAAGAGGTAAAAACAGCTAAGGAGGAACTACCATGCTTGGAATTGTTATTGCAACCCACGGAAAACTAAGTGACGGACTCAAAGATTCAGCTGAGGTGATCATGGGTGGAACTACGAATATAACGACAGTTAATTTGAATCAAGGAGACGACATTCAAGAACTGGGTGTACAGATAGAAAAAGGAATTAATGAGGTAAATCAGGGCGATGGTGTGATTATCTTGGTTGATTTAGTCAGTGCGAGTCCTTATAATCGTTCTCTACTCGTTGTTAGCCAATTAGAGGAAGAGTTGCAGCAGTCTGTTTATGTCATCGGTGGCGCAAACTTGCCGATGCTACTTGAGGCAATTAATCATCAATTACTGGCAACGCCTGTCGATCAGACAGCACAAGCGATTGTGGCTCAAGGCGTAGACAGTATAAGTAAATGGCATGTGTCTATGGTTGCTGAGACGGCCGATGATGACGAGGATGATTTCTAGTAAGACTATCAGTTTAAGCTGATAGAGTATGTAGCTGAATAAAATAGCAAAGGATGATTCAAAATGAAATGGGGATTTAGATGGTATGGTGAAAAAGGAGATTCCATACCATTACAACACGTGAGACAGATACCCGGGATTACGGGTGTTGTGGGAACACTTTTAACTAAATTACCTGGCGATGTCTGGGAAATTTCTGAGATTCAGGAGTTGAAAGAATCCGTTGAAAAGGAAGAATTGGAGTTGCTAGGCATTGAAAGTGTTGCGATTCATGATTCGATTAAAGCTGGTGCACCAGATAGAGACACGTATATTGAGCATTATATTCAAACGATTCGCAATCTATCTCACTGCGGCGTTAAGTTGATTTGTTATAGCTTTAAACCGATTTTTGGTTGGGCGAAAACGACGTTAGCTCATGAAAATCAGGATGGTAGCTTTTCACTTGTATACGATCAAGCAGTTGTTGATAAGATGGATGCCAGCGAAATGTTTAAATTGATTCATAGTCAATCTAAGGGCTTTAGCTTACCAGGATGGGAAGAAGAGCGGCTTAAAAAGTTTGACTCGCTAGTTAAGATTTATGAAGGGGTAACTGAGGAAGATTTGTTTGAAAATCTAAAGTATTTCTTACTGAAGGTGATTCCAGTTTGTGAGGAGATGGATGTCAAGATGGCGATTCATCCGGATGATCCACCGTGGGAAATCTTCGGATTACCGAGAATCACAAAAAACCTGCATGATTTGCAAAAGATAATGGGGATCATTGACTCGCCTTATAATGGGATTACGTTTTGTACCGGCTCTTTAGGGGCAGATCCGGCCAATGATTTGGTTGAAATGGTGCATCAGATTGGCGATCGTATTAATTTTGTTCATTTTCGCAATGTTGGATTTATGGGCGAAAAGAAATTTAAAGAGACCGCTCATTTAAGTACGGAAGGCTCACTAGATATGTCTGCTATTATGAGCGCCTTGATCGAGGTTGGTTTTGATGGGGTTATTCGACCTGATCATGGCCGAACAATTTGGGGAGAAGTGGCGATGCCAGGCTATGGTCTTTATGATCGCGCGCTAGGGATTTCTTATTTGCAAGGCTTGCATGAAGCAATTACCAAAGCAAAATCAGAGGAAGTTAATTAGCTAGGAGCCATAAAAGAAGGAGAATGAGGATGCTAGCAAATATGGAGCATGAGTTATATAAACAATTAGCGGAGGTTAAGCTGTTGCCATTATATACAGCGACTGACTTAACATATCTTGAGCGTTTAGAGGAAATACTTATTCGTCATGAGGTTCGCTTCATTGAAGTGACATTTCGTAGTGAATTAGCTGCTGAGGCAATTAAACTATTGGCGAGTTCGGGAGAATTAGTTGTCGGTGCGGGAACGGTCAGAACGTTACAGGAAGCTAAGGTAGCCATTGCTAACGGAGCGAAGTTTATTGTCTCACCTGCTGTTGTTCCTGATGTTATTGAGTATTGCTTGGGCTTGGGGATTCCGGTTTTTCCGGGAACTGCGACACCAGGAGATATTCAGCGGGCGCTAGAGTATGGGCTTAAGGTTGTTAAGTTTTTCCCAGCTGATATTTACGGTGGTTTATCTGCCATTAACGCATTGAGTGGGCCGTTTTATGACGTGAAATTTTTACCAACAGGTGGTATCACTCCAGATAATTTTGTTGAGTATCTTGAGAATGATCAGGTCATAGCTGTTGGCGGTTCGTTTATTATATCGGAAGCGTCACTGAAAGAGGACGCTCAAAGGGCAAGTGAGAAGCTAGGGGAATTAGTCGCTCGTTTGCAATCTAAGGAGGTGCGTCAATGAGTGAAACGGTCGCAATAGCTGGAGTTATTTTTGATATGGATGGTTGCTTAGTGGATACTGAGTCAATTTATAAGATTGCTTGGAGAAAAGCCTTTGATTCATTTGCAGTCGATATTTCAGCCAAACAAATCGATGGTTGGGTGGGATTAGGCTGGGATTTAATCGCCAAACAAATTGACCAATTGACACAAAATAGTAAACTGACCGCTGCGATTCGTCAAGCGAGAGAAACGTATTTTTTTCAAATGCTGTCGGATGATCTGGTTCATTTGATGCCTGGTGCTTTGGAAATTCTAACTGTTGCTAAAGAGGAACGGTTGGTTATTGGGCTAGCCTCATCAACTTTGACTGAAAAAGGTCGCAAAATTCTTACGCATTTCGACCTGTTAGATTTCTTTGATTTCTTAGTATTTGGTGATGAGGTCAAGGAGAGAAAACCTGCAGGCGATATTTATGTGAAGGCGATTGAAAAATCAGGGCTTAAAAAGGAGCAATTGTTGGTTTTTGAAGACTCGCTTATCGGCTGTCAGGCTGCAAATGAGGCGAACTTGCAAACGGTTTGGGTACCTGACAAACTAGCTCATAGTCAAACAGAAGAGTATCCTGAAACAATTTGTAAGGTAGTCGCATCATTGGATAAAGGAAAAGATTATCTGCAGAGCCGTGTAAAGGCCTAACAGAGTTTATGGGAGCATCGTTATTGGGGGTAGAAGTGGGGTCGATAAAACGGACCTACTTCTATCTTTTTTTGTTTGTTTAAATGAGCCAACAATCTCCCATATTGTTGATTTTGAGCATATAAAATTAAAATAGAGTGAAAAACGAGTCGCGGTGAAAAGTAACCGCGACTCGTTTTTTGATTAATCAGTTAGTGGCTCTACTGTAATGGTGTTTTTATACTGTTCTAACTGCTGGCTAGTCACTTCTGGAAAGACATTCAATGCGTTACAGGTAGAAAATAAAAGAGCATCAGCTAGTATTGTTTCGGGTGCTTGTTTATTAGCAAGACCTTTAATGAGTCGACCAAGAAAGAAGTCACCACAAGCAATAGGATTTTTTGCTTCGATAGGCTGAGCCCAGCCATGATAGCACTTGCCATTTAAGCGACCAATGATGCCATCTTTTCCAAGGGTAATAACAAAATTAGGGATATCGGTGTTAATTTTTGTTGTTAGTAACGTCAAAAAGTCTTCCTTGTGTTCTAAGTGTTCGTTTGGGAAAATATCGCGTATTTCTTCGTCATTAATCTTTATCAAAAAAGGAGTAGTTTGGGCATATGTGTCTTTAAGGGCCTCGCCACTTGAATCAAGGCAAATGTTAATTTTTTTTCCTCGTTCGGTAAAGGCAGTTTCTAGTTGATAGAGATAATTAGAGGGCATTCCACGCATAAAAGAACCAGAAAAGACGAGAAAGTCATCTGTTTGAACTTTTAGGAGTAGCTGCGTTGTTAAGTCGGTTAAGACAGAGTCTTTTAGCGGCTGCCCTTTTTCGTAAATGGGTATGACCGAAGAGTGCTGCTGATCGACTAAGATGCTACAAATCCTTGTTTCCTCTTGGCTTTTTGTAATGGCTAAGGGGTAATCTTGCTGATTGGCAAGTTTGGCAACTTTTTCGCCATAGCTTCCTCCTAGAATAGTGTGAATCAGAAAGTCAGTCTTCTTTTCAAAGTTTAATGAATAGGCGACGTTGAAGCTTTTGCCGCCGGGGAATTCCCTGATTTCTTTTGGGCGATTGGGATATCCTTCTTTAAGATCTTGGAACAAAAGGGTTCGGTCGATTGCTGGGTTAGGACAAACTAGGTGTATCATGTTGGATCACTCCTTCATTTTAATACACTCATTATACATCTTTTTTGCAGTTTAGCCATATAAAATTTGTTAATGCAAAATTATTGCAAAGAAAAACATTGCATTTTGCAAAATACATGTTATTATATTGATAACGATTACAGGTAGGAGGAAGCGGAAAAAATGGCAGAGAATCGTAAAGAAAAAATATTAGGGATTTTAAAAGAAAAAAAATCAGTTCGAATTTTGGACCTAAGCAAAGAATTAAGAGTTTCTCGAGAAACGGTTCGCAAAGATATTACTGAGATGGAAGAGATGGGTCTGTTAAAAAAAACCTATGGTGGTGCTGTTTTAGATGGAGCAAACACAGAAACTGATTACGAAAAGCGCAGGACGGAAAGTCAGCAAGCAAAAGAAACGATCGCGGAACGGGCGCTACAGTTTATCGAAACTGGAGACACGATTTATTTGGACTACGGCACTACTTCATATATGTTGGCAAAAAAATTAGTTGATTTTGAGAATTTGACAGTAGTGACTAACAGTATCCCGATCGTTAACCTTTTAATTCGCTCAGAAGGAATCAATTTGATTATTTTGGGTGGCAATGTTCGCAAGAATGAAGACTCTCTTTTTGGTACTTTTGGATTGAACAATGCTCAGCAGATATTTGTTGATCTTGGGTTTTTTGGTTGTGCTGGAATTGATATTAAATCGGGAATGACCAACTACCATATGGGCGAAATTGAAATTTCTAAGGCGATGTTAGCTCACAGTAAAACTGTAATTGTGATGGCGGATGATACAAAGTTAGGTAAGTCGGCACTTTATAAAACCTCAGAATTGGCTGATATTGATATATTGATCACAACCGAAATGAAGGATAGTGAGATGGAACATGAGTTTTTAAGTCATGCTATCGAGGTGATAAAAACAGAAAAGGAGGAGGATAATTAATGGTTTTAAAAGAGTATTTGTTTCAGACTAACTTTCAAGATCAGCATGAGTTATTCGCTGAGGCAACTAAATTTTTAGTCAGGGAAGGTTATGTTAGTCCAGAGTTTGAGAGGGCTTTATTGGAAAGGGAGGCGTCATTTCCAACAGGGTTGCCAACTACACCAGAGGTAGCGATACCTCATACTGATGGTACGTATGTAAAAAAGGATGGCATTCTCTGCATCCTTAATAAACAACCGATTAAGTTTAATGAGATGGGGGGAGATGATGAGGATGTGGTTTATCCGCAACTAATTTTTCTACTGGTCATTAAAAGTGGTGGCAAGCATCTCGAGCAGCTGCAACAATTGGTTGAAAAAATTCAAGAAGGTGAGCTGACACGTCAATCATTAGCAGCTAAAGACCAGCAACAATTTGAAACAATTGTACAAACATTTATCTAAGATAATAGGAGGAAATTATAATGAAGAAAAAAGTAATCGTCGCGTGTGGAGGAGCAATTGCAACGTCAACCGTTGCTGCTAATAAAATTAGGGAGTTGATGGAGGCAAATGGAATTGATGGGGAGGTGAAGCAGACTAGGATTACAGAGTTAGAGGCAGAAAAAGATGGAGCGGATTTAATCGTGACGACAGCTAAAGTGAAAAAAGATTTTGGCGTGCCTTTAGTTCACGGTGTGGCCTTTATTTCTGGTATGGGCATGGATAAACTTGAACAACAAATTTTGGATGTTTTAAAAGATTAACAGAATATAGGAGGTCTATTGATGGGAATAATAAAATATATAGTCGATCTTGGTCCAACTGTTATGCTTCCGCTAATTATTTTTATTATCGGAATTGTATTGAGGCAGGGGATCGGTAAATCTTTACGATCAGGCTTAACAGTCGGAATTGGTTTTGTAGGGATTAATTTGGTCATCAGTTTGATGACACAAAATCTAGGGGATGCAGCAAAGGCAATGGCAGATAATTATAATCTGGGCTTGGAGGTCATTGACCTAGGATGGCCGGGTACGGCTCCGATGGCTTGGGCTTCAGATATGGGATTAATCGCTATTCCAATCGCTATTTTGGTTAATATTGTCATGCTAGTTTTAAAGCTGACAAAAGTGGTTAATGTTGATATTTGGAACATTTGGCACATGGCTTTTACAGGTGCGATGGTTCAAGTTGCTACAGGAAGTTATGTCTGGGCGATAGTTGGCATTGTGGTGCATGCTGCGATTGCTTACAAATTGGGCGATATTTTCACGCCTGTGACGGATGATTATTTTGGTTTAGAAGGAATCGCCATGCCTCACGGGACATCGGCATATACGGGTGTGATGGCGGCTCCGATTGATGATTTAATTGAAAAAATTCCGGGGCTAAACAAGATTAATTTAACCTCTGAAAAGATTGAAGAGCGTTTGGGCGTTTTTGGGCAACCGACAATTGTTGGGGCAATTCTTGGTTTTATTATCGGACTACTTGCTAAATATCCAATAGGCGATGCCTTGACGTTAGCAGTGCAGATGGCGGGGGTTATGGTACTGATGCCGATGGTAGTCAAGCTTATCATGGAGGGGCTAATTCCTATTTCAACGGCTGCTCGCGATATGTTAGATAGACGTTTTTCAGGCGGAGATTTTCGGATTGGCTTAGATTGTGCCCTGATGTTAGGAGATCCAGCAGTTGTGGCGAGCTCGATGCTGTTTGTTCCACTGACTCTAGTGATTGCCGTATTGATGCCGGGGAATAAAATCTTGCCTTTTGGTGATTTAGCTACTATTGGCTTTTTCATAGCCATTGCTGTAGGTGTCCACAAAGGAAATATTTTCAGAACCTTATTCTCAGGGACTTTTATTATGAGTATAACGATTTGGATTGCGAATCAAATGGCAACGATTCAACAAGCGCTAGGACAGCAAGTTGGGCTAACGAAGGCTGGGGAACAAATTTCTTCACTGGACCAAGCTGGCTCACCAATTACTTATTTATTAACAAAAGGGATTACTTTAGAGATGAGTCTTGGTTTTTTTGTAATAGCAGCGATATATATTTTCTGTTTAGCGTATACGTATGTGAAATATAAAAAGGGCACATTGTACGTTGAAGCGGAGTGAAAGTGAAGTGATGTAAAATGAAAGCATTGGCGGTAACAGATAAAGCGATACTAAAGTTACGTGAGTTGGATGTACCACGCCCTAAAGAAGGGGAAGTGGTTATAAAAGTGGCCTATGTGGGAATTTGTGGATCGGATTTACCTCGATATTTTGATGGCGGTGTTCACTCTTATCCACAGGTATTAGGGCATGAATTTTCAGGTGTAGTCACAGAGTTAGGTGAAGGTGTAACGAATCTAACCGTTGGAGAACGAGTTGCAGTTGCGCCACTTATACCTTGTAATCGATGTGAACAATGTCAAAAGGGCCGACCACAATTGTGCACAAATTATAGTTTTATAGGATCGCGGCAGCAAGGCGCGATGGCAGAATATGTAAGTGCTCCAGCAGTAAATTGTTTAAAGGTGCCAGCTGATTTGAGTTTAAAAGTAGCAGCAACGATTGAACCATTGACAGTCGCCATACATGGTATAGAGCGGATTAATACTCGTTCAGGCGATAGGGCATTGGTACTCGGAGCGGGAACGATTGGGTTGATGACGATTTTGGCGCTAAGAGCACGTGGTGTTGGCGAAATTATTGTGATTGATTTGAATCCTTACAAGTTGGCAAAGGCTTTGGAAATTGGGGCTGATGTCGTACTTAATCCTTTAGAAGTGGAGTTAGATGCTTACTTTGAAGCCAATGGTTTGGCTGAGTTAGTTTTTGAAACAGCAGGTAGCAATCAAACTCAACGGCAAGCGATTAGATACGCGGACCGAAAAGGAAAAGTCGTTTTTATTGGGACGTGTACAAATAGTGTTACCTTTGAGGCGGAAGAGTTTGAAGTGATTTTAAGGAAAGAACTCGAATTGACAGGGTCGTGGATGTCTTATTCTACACCATTTCCAGGATTTGAATGGACAGCGGCACTCCGATATTTGGCGTCTAAAGAAATTGATACGGCTAGCTTAATTACTGGGATCTATCATCTTGAGGATAAAGGATTGCCATTTGAAAAAATGCGAGAAAAAAACTCCCATGAAATTAAAGTCTTAATTGAAATTGGAGGAGAATTAGTGTGAATGAAACAAAGAATGACCGATTACGAAAAATGATAACTCCAGAAGGTGTGATCGCTGCATTGGCAATTGACCAACGAGGAGCTATGAAAAAAATGATGGCTGCACACGAAAAAGAAGCCACAACAGAAGAAATTAGTGAGTTTAAGTCACTTGTTGCCAAGGAATTAACACCCGCTACTTCTTCTATTCTCTTAGACCCTGAATACGGATTACCTGCGACCAAACAGACCGATTCAGCATGTGGCTTATTACTAGCATACGAGAAAACAGGCTATGATGCAACTATTCCTGGGAGATTACCAGACATTTTAGAGGACTGGTCTGTTTCCCGCTTGAAAAATGCTGGGGCAGATGGGATTAAATTTTTGCTTTATTATGATGTCGATGAGGCTAGTTCAATCAATGAACAGAAGCGGATATTTGTTGAACGGCTGGGAGCAGAATGTCTAGGAGAAGAAATGCCTTTCTTTTTAGAATTGCTGTCTTATGATGCAACAGGCTTAGATCAAAATAGCCTTGAGTTTGCGAAAGTAAAACCGCATAAAGTTAATGAGATGATGCGAGAATTTTCAAAGCCACAGTATCATGTGGATGTCTTGAAAGTGGAGACACCTGTTAATATGGCATTAGTTGAAGGTTTTTCTGAGGGAGAGAGTGCTTATACGAAAGAGCAGGCTGCTGCTTTTTATCAGCAACAAGCAGAGGCGACAAAGCTTCCTTATATCTTTCTAAGTGCAGGAGTTTCTTCTAGGCTGTTTCGTGAAACATTGAAATTTGCTAGGGAATCTGGTTCGACATTTAACGGAGTTCTTTGTGGTCGAGCAACTTGGGCTGATGGTGTCCCGATTTTTGTTAAGGAGGGGAAGGAGGCAACCATTGAGTGGCTTCAAACAATTGGAAAAGAGACTGTTAATGAGTTAAATCAAGTCTTGAAAGAAACTGCTACACCGATTAAGTGGTAGATAAAATAAGAGAAGCGGAGCTGTGACGTATGTCACGGCTCTGCTTCTCTTGTTTTCATTTTGACACATGTGTCTTCACGTGGTGAATTAAATTAAAAGCGTGATAACGATAAGAAAAAGCTAACAAAATTGTGGAAGCGTTGACTAACGGAAATAAACATTGTATAATGATGGCATAAATTAAGAAGAAGAACGAGAAATAGCGCTGTAGTTATTTCTTGAGTTATGTTACTGATAGAGCAGGCAGAACTCAGATTAAACATCAAAGGAACCGATATCGGTTTGTTTAGTGTTTAATCTGAGTTTTTTTTCTGGAAAGGAGTCAATGATGAAAGTTCGTCAAATATTAAATAACAATGTCGCTTTAGTGGTACGAGGAGGGCACGAATCTATTGTGTATTCGACAGGGATATCATTTAAGAAAAAAGTTGGCCAACGAATAGATGAGTCTGAAATTGAGCGAGTATATGTGTTAGATTCTAAGGACCGCTTGGAACATTTCAGTTATTTGCTGTCTCAATCAGATGAGGCAACCACTGATTTGATTAATGAGTTAGTTTCTTTTGGGGAAAAAGAGATAGGCAAAAAGGCAAATGATTATTTGTATTTGGCTTTACTAGATCACATCATGTTTGCTGTCAAACGAGCTGAAAAAGGACAATTTATTCGCAGTCCGCTAGCTTGGGAAGTGAAAAAGTTTTACCCAACTTATTTTAAGATTGGGGTACACGCTCTTGAGATGATGAGACAGCTTTATGGGATTGAGTTTCCAGAAGACGAGGCGGTTTCGATTGCGTTGCATTTTGTTAACCTACAAGAAAATCAGGTATTACTAGATGAAAAGCTTGAAGATATGGAAACGTTAAGGGATATGTTAAATATTATCAAGTATCATTTCAATATGAATTTTGATGAGACAAGTCTGACTTATCTGCGTTTAGTGACGCATCTCCAATACTTTATTGAACGGTTAAGACTCAATAGTCCATATGAAGCAAAAGAATCCGTTCTATATGATCAGGTGAAGGCGTTATACCCTGACTCATTTGAAGCAATCGAAAAAATTGCCATTTACGTTAAAGGGAAATTTAATCAGGTCCTGTCAAAAGAAGAGTTTACCTATTTAATGATTCATATTAATCGTGTAACTGAAAGGAAAGATAATGAATGAAGTATCAAGCATTTAATGAGCAAATAATTAAGCTAGTCGGTGGTAAAAAGAATATTCAATCAGTGGTTCATTGTATGACTCGACTTAGATTTACATTAAAAGACCGCAACAAGGCTAACACGGATGCCATCAAGGAAATGGATGGCGTTATTGATGTGGTGAGTAATAATGTTGCGTATCAAATTATTGTTGGAACGCATGTCAATGATGTTTATAAAGAACTGACAGAGATGCTCGGAATAAGTGACTCTCAGGGAGAGGCACCGAAAGAAAAAAAGAATATTGTTAAGGCTATTTTAGATGTTATTTCTGAATCAATGACGCCAATCTTAGAACCGATTATCTGTGCCGGTTTATTGGCGGCATTCTTATCGATTGTGTCTTTGACAGGAATTATTTCTCCAGAAAGTCCGACGTATCAAATTTTTGATACTTTACGTATTGCGGTCTTCTTTTTCTTGCCAGTATTTATGGCAATGAGCTCTGCTAAGCGTTTAGGAGCTAGTCCGTATTTAGCAGTGGCGTTAGCTGTGACGATTTTATCTGAGCAAATTAACGGCGTTAAAGGGCTAGGTCTGTTCGGCTTATCTCTACCAGAAATCACGTATGCGAATAGCTTTATTCCCATTTTACTAGCCGTGTGGTTTATGGGGCTTGTGACGAAGTTTGTTAAACGAATTGTGCCTAGTGCGGTTCAGTATTTCTTGACACCACTTTTAGTCATGGTGATCACGTTACCCGCAACATTACTAGTATTTGGTCCTTTGGGCTATTATTTAGGAGAAGGTATCATTGGTTTCTTTAATTTGTTAATGAATACAGTTGGCAGTTGGTTTGTTATGATGTTATATTCTGCTTTGCAACCATTTATTATTATGCTTGGAGCTGGAAATTTCATTATGCCAGTTGTTGCACAATTGATTGCAGCAGATGGATTTGACCCTGCGTTTATCTCTTCTTGTACAATTTCTGATATTGCCGTTGGAGGAGCGATGCTTGGTTATTTCTTAAGAACTAGAAACAGTAAACAAAGACAACTATTTGGAACGGTGACCTTATCAGCTGTTTTAGGCGTAACTGAGCCAGCTATTTACGGGGTATTTGTTAAGTTCCGTCGGCCTTTTGTTGCCGTAATGATTGGCGGTGGCTTAGGTGGTTTATTTGCAGGCTTGACTGGAGTTAAAGCTTATTCAGTAGCGTGGGGATTATTTGGCTTACCGTCATATATCGGTAATAACGGTGACTTTAAAAATTTATGGTTTATGGTAACAGCTGTGGTTATTAGTTTTGTTGGAGCGGCCATTGCTTCTTATATGTTGGGCATTCCGTCAGAAGAGGGAGAAGCGACACAATCAGATAATAAGGTTGTTAATAGTGAGCAAGAGATACGGACGATGCCTGTCGGTAGTTTAGTAGCAGGCAAGCTGGTTCAATTAGCTGAAATCGGCGATCAAGCTTTTTCAACAGGTGCCTTAGGTAAAGGTGTTGGTATCGTACCGACAAGTGACGACTTATACTCACCAATCGATGGTGAAGTGACAGTTGTTTTTCCAACTAAACACGCCATAGGAATTAAGGATGAAAACGGTATTGAATTATTGATTCATGTTGGGATTGATACGGTTGAATTAGAGGGTCGTCATTTTGATTTATTTGTCAAGCAAGGCGATCAAGTAACAAAAGGTCAAAAATTGGCCCAAGTCGATTTTGCAGGAATTAAACAAGAGGGGTATGATCCAACGAGTATTATGGTTGTGACAAATACTAATGATTTTCTGGATGTTATTCCTGTTTCAAATCAAGTGGTCAATGCAGCTGATTCATCGATGAGCATTGTATTTTAGGAGGAGCTTATGAAATTGAAGAATGATTTTTTATGGGGCGGTAGTATTGCGGCTCATCAGTGCGAGGGCGCATGGGATCAAGACGGAAAGGGTCTCGCGATTATGGATTTAGTGACGACTGGTTCTTATGAAGTGCCCCGTGAAATTGATCAACATATTCAAGAGGGGAAAAACTACCCGTCTCACACGGGAATTGATTTCTATCATCGTTACCGTGAGGACATAACCTTGTTTGCGGAGATGGGGTTTAAAGCGTTAAGGATTTCCATTGACTGGTCGCGAATTTATCCTAATGGAGATGAGTCTCAGCCTAATGAACGAGGGATTCGTTTCTATCAAGAGCTTGTTGCTGAATTACTCAAGAATGGCATTGAGCCAATTGTAACCTTGTATCATTTTGAAATGCCGATTCACTTAGTTAGAGAATATGGCTCTTGGGCTAATCGTCAGGTGATTGATTTTTATCTTAATTATTGTGAAACTATGTTTGAAGCTTTGAAAGGGCAGGTTAAATATTGGGTTACTTTTAACGAAATGAATCACATTGACCCTCAAACAGAGGCGAGTGATATTTTTACTTACATTATTGCTGGTCTAAAATATTCGGAGTTAACGGACAAGGCGCAGACATTAGCAACTATTGGGTATCATATGACTGTTGCAAGCTGTATGGCTGTCGAATTAGGTCACAAGATTGATCCGACAAATCAAATTGGCTGTGTTTTTGGGATTGAGCCGGTTTATCCAGTGGATTCTAATCCGATTAATGTGATGAACGCATTTAAACAGTTAGATCGAGATTTCTACCAAATTGATGCGATGTGTCACGGAGCTTTCCCTCGCTATAAACTAACTGAGTACCGCGAAGCAGGTATTCAAATAACGGTGACAGAAGCTGATCAATCCGCGTTTTCGAAAGGTAAATTGGATTTTATAGGAATGAATTACTATGCTAGTTCAGTAGCTGAGTATGAGGGGGCAGATGCCGAAAAGAGCGCTTTGTTTGGTGGTATTCAGAACCCATTTTTGGAAACAAGTAAGTGGGGTTGGGCAATAGATCCTATTGGTTTGCGTTATTTATTGAATTACACTTATCGCAAGTACGGTCTACCAATTATGGTGACTGAAAATGGTTTAGGTGCGGTTGATGACCTAACAGAAACAGGCGAGATTCATGATGCGTACAGAATTGATTATTTGCAGCAGCATATCAAAGAATTGAAAAAAGCAGTTGAAGAAGATCAAGTCGACTGTATTGGTTATTTAACTTGGGGGCCGATCGATTTAGTAAGTGCCACGACTGGTGAAATGAAGAAGCGTTACGGCTTTATTTATGTGGATAAGCAGGATGATGGTAGTGGCACTCTGGCGCGCTATAAAAAAGATTCCTTTGATTGGTATCAGCAGGTGATAGCGTCTAACGGAGAATGTTTGGATTAAGAATGAGTAAGCATATGAGAACGGGGAGAATGTAGGATGACAGTAAAGTTAAAACGGACAATAGGAATGAGCTTAGTGTTGGCAGGAATCGTATTAGGGGGATGTACAAGTAAGTCGGTGGAAAAGGCTGATTCAACGCCAACTGAAACAAAACCAGTCGAAATTTATTTTGTACGTCACGGTAAAACAATGTTTAATACGACAGGTCAGGTTCAAGGCTGGTCAGATACGCCATTAACCGATAAAGGAATTGAGCAAGCGATGGAGGCTGGTAAAGGCTTAAGTGAGGTTGAGTTTCTTTCGGCTTACTCAAGCGATATGGGACGAGCGCGCCACACAGCCCAGTATATTTTAGCTGAAAGCAAGTCAAAAAGTGTGAAGGATTTGTCGGTGAATGAGCTAGAAGGACTTCGAGAATGGGGCTATGGCGGATACGAAGGACGCGATGATGCGGAGTTGTGGACGCCATTGTTTGATGAAAAAGGAATTAAGTTTGAAAAAGATTGGTCTACTTGGGAAGAGTTGACTAAAGCAATGACAGACGAAGAGATGGCGGATGCTATAGCTAAAAATGATCCGACTCAGACGGCGGAAAACTATGAAGAAATTGTTAAACGTTCTAAAGAAGCCGTTGATACGATTATTAAAGCAGCTGAAAAACAAGGCGGCGGTAAAGTGCTAGCAGTCTCTCATGGTAGTGAAATTCCGACCATTCTATCTATTTATACGCCAGAGGATTATCATGGTGAAAGTATTGGGAACTGTAGCTTGACAGTACTTAAATATGCTGATGGAAACTATACATTAGAAAAAGTTGGCGATACTGAGTACATGGCTCAAGTAAAGTAATGACCTAGAGGGAGTTAAAGGAATAAATTTTTGCTCCAACCTAAAACAGGCCGCATAAATTAAAGGGAGGTAAGTATCCTTAGTTTATGCGGTCTGTTTTGAATGGAAGTTGGGTAAAACAAAGTGCCTCTCCTTGAAGAAGTAGTACGGTATGTGCTATATTAAAGGCGGTAGAAATACCAAAAATAAACAGAGTAGGAAATAAAGCGTTAAGTGTTGGAAGGATGGGATGTTGCCTTTCGGACGAAGGACTTTTTAGTTCGCGGTTTTATTTTCGCATTCGCTGCAGTTTTTTTGTAGCAGCTCTATTAGGAGATGCGCAGGATGAACACAAAAAAAATCACCACCAAGGGAATCGCCTTAATGGGCGTACTAATGGCTATGCAGCTGATTTTAACAAGGTTTTTGGTTATCCAAACACCTGTTGTTAGAATTGGCTTTTCGTTTATTCCCACAACGATAATGGCCATGATTTTTGGACCACTTTTAACAGGAGTTGGTTCGACATTGTCTGATTTTATTGGGATTACACTGTTTCCAACAGTTGGTGGGTACTTCCCAGGATTTTCAGTATCAGCCTTTTTATCAGGAGCCATTTATGGTTGGTTCTTTTATAAGAAGGAGATGACATGGCAACGTATCTTAATTGCGAATGTCATCATTGTCGTTTTTATTGACATCATTTTGAATACCTTTTGGTTATACTTGATTATGGGACCAGGAATTGTTGCACAAATTCCACTACGGATTGGTAAAGCGTTGATTTTATTGCCTATTCAGGTCGGAATAATGTATGGTCTTGGCAATAAAGGTGTCCTAAAGAATCAAGTTGCACGGTTTCAAAATTAATAACAGATACAACTAATAGAAGACGAACATCCATTTGTGGCTAGGAGACAATCCTAGCTGCTTTTTTTATATAATATCTTTAAGGGTGCCTAAAAAACAATTTATTTAACCCTATAATCGCTTGGCTGTCTAACAAACCTGTGATAAAATGAACACATAATGACAATGAATGAATAATTGAGCTTTTTTAGAGAGATTAAAGGGTTTTTGTTCTTAGTGAGAGAGAAAAGTAGGCAAATGAGTGTAAAAATGGAGGCGTTTAAATGGTTAATTGGCTATTGGGTCTAAATGCTTGGCAGCAAGCGTTAGTCGGGACATTATTTACTTATGGTATGACTGCCTTAGGTGCTGGGCTAGTTTTTTTCTTCAAGGATATCAAAAAAGATGTCTTAAATATCATGCTAGGATTTGCTTCGGGTGTGATGATTGCCGCTAGTTTCTGGTCATTACTTGATCCGGCAATTGAACAAGCGCGAGCAAATGGGGATATACCTTGGCTAGTGGCTGGAATTGGATTTGGTTTAGGTGGGCTGTTTTTATATGCAGCAGATCGCTTGATTCCGCACATGCATTTCGGTCCAGCTAAAGAAAAAGAAGGCTTGCCAAGTCATCTAAAGCGAACCATTTTGTTAGTATTTTCTATTACCTTACACAATATTCCAGAAGGATTGGCAGTCGGAGTGGCTTTTGGTGCTGCCAATCAAATGGCTAACCCCACTGCTGGTGTATTAGCTGCAATCTCTGTAGCAATTGGGATTGGAATTCAGAATTTTCCCGAGGGAGCCGCTGTTTCAATCCCTTTAAGACAAGAAGGATTGAGCCGTTCAAAAGCCTTTATTTATGGGCAAGCATCAGGAATAGTGGAGCCGATTGCTGGGGTGTTGGGAGCGATATTAGTAACTAAAGTATCGTCAATCTTACCTTATGCCCTCGCTTTTGCAGCTGGAGCGATGATTTATGTTGTAGTTGAAGAGTTGATTCCAGAGGCTCAGCAGACAACTTCTAGTAAAAATCACTATGGTGTTTTTGGGGTGATGGTTGGGTTTATCATTATGATGGTACTGGATGTAGCATTGGGCTAATGAATAAAAAAGCTTTTACGTGGCGTGATTATCCATGTAAAAGCTTTTTTTGCAAGAAAAATTTCGGGGGAAATTATTCTTAGTTTATATAATCGTTACTAATTAAGTGTAACGTTATAGTTAACGGTAGTACTGACGATTGTGTCTGCGATCACCAAAGATGAAGCGAACTAACCAGACAACTAATGCCATTGGGATTAAGATGTGTAAGGCAAATCCTAAGATGCCACCAAGTACTTTCATTAAAAGTGATGCTACGACGATAAATCCGACGATTGTTAATAGCGTTTTGATTGTTGAATTATTTTCCATGTCTTTCGACCTCCAGCTCTCTGTTTGTTTTCTATATACTTATCTTATCATCGAGGGGGTTCTTTGGTATCGTCCTTAGGTCTGAACTTTCTCTCACTCTTGAGGCGCGTTTTAGAAGGAAATCATGTTTTTTAGCCAAAGGAAGATGACAAGACATCTTTAAATGATTGAGATTAATCGTATTTTTGATAAGTATTGAAATAAATGCATTGTGATGTTTTTTAATGATTAGAAACGATTGTTTATTCGACCAAATCGTATTATGATAGAAGAAGAATTTAAATAACGACGATTAATTACATAAACCTGTAGTAATGGAAGGACACAAGTTATGACAAAAAAATATCAAATTGAAGAGCAGGACGGCTATTATCTTGCTAAAAATGAGTCTGGTGCAACGCTGGGGTTTGCTAAAGATAGTCCAGTAACTCTTTTAGAAGTAGACGGCTATGCTTTTAAAGATTTGAATAAAAACGGCCAACTCGACCCTTACGAAGATTGGCGCTTACCGATGGAGGCGAGAATTGCTGATTTGGTAAAACAAATGGCCTTAGAAGACATTGCTGGCTTAATGCTATATAGTGCTCATCAATCTGTTTCAAGTGAAGGGCTATTTGGTACGATGTTTGCCGGAACCTATAAAGGTCAGACGTTAGCTGAAAGTCAGGCGAACCTTGCTGACTTAACTGATCAGCAAAAAGCGTTTTTAAAAGACGAGCGATTGCGTCATGTCTTATTAACGGCTGTTCAAGATTTAGAGACAGGTGTAAAATGGAACAACAATCTGCAGGCGTATGCTGAATCCTTAGATTTAGGTATTCCTGTTAATATCAGTAGTGATCCTAGGCATACCACAAGTGCCAATAGTGAATTTGATGCAGGGGCAGGGGGCGATATTTCTAAGTGGCCGCATCAGCTTGGGTTAGCCGCAACCTTTTCTCCAAAATTAATCAAGGAGTTTGGTGAGATTGCTGCAAAGGAATACCGCGCATTAGGCATAACGACGGCTCTTTCACCGCAAGTCGATATTGCTACCGAACCTCGCTGGATGAGATTTAACGGTACGTTTGGAGAGGACAGCCAACTGAGCACGGATTTAGCCAAAGCTTACTGTGAAGGTTTTCAAAATAGTCCAGATGGCTGGGGTAAGGAAAGCGTTAATGCGATGGTTAAACACTGGCCAGGTGGTGGCAGTGGTGAAGGTGGGCGCGATGCTCATTATGGCTATGGAAAATTTGCGGTCTATCCTGGCAATAATTTTGATGAGCATTTAAAGCCCTTTATCGAAGGCGCCTTTAATTTAGAAAAAACAAGTCAAGCTAGCGCAGTGATGCCTTATTATACAATCAGCTATAATCAAAGTAATGAAGTCGTTGGAAACGGTTTTAATCATCATCTGATAACGGAGCTGTTACGAGACAAATACAATTATCAAGGTGTTGTGTGCACAGATTGGAATATTACTCACGACGCACCTACAATCGATTCATTTATGGTAGGAAAGCCTTGGGGAGTTGAAGATTTAACTATAGCAGAACGTCATTATAAAGTATTGATGGCTGGCGTGGATCAATTTGGTGGTAATAATGAGTCAGAACCGATTATTGAGGCGTATAAAATAGGGGTGAAGGAGCATGGTGAGACATACATGCGCGGGATTATGGAGGTCAGTGCCACACGTCTACTACGCAATATTTTCCGAACAGGCCTAATGGAGAATGCATATTTAAATAGTGAGGAGTCACGTGCTCAATATGGCATTCCTACGTATCAGGAAAAAGGCTTTGAGGCTCAGCTAAAGTCTATCGTGATGGTTAAGAATAAGGCGGGAGTATTGCCACTTTCTAAGAAATCGAAGGTTTATATTCCTAAGCGGATTCGACCAGAAGGGGTTAATTGGTTTGGGCAAGTCACGCCTGCTACAGAAGAGTTGCCTGTCTTGGCCGAAACTGTGGCACCTTATTTTGAGTTGGTAGCAACACCTGAAGAAGCTGATTTTGCACTTGTTATGATGGAATCACCTAAGTCATCGGGATATAACAAAAAAGAAGGTTACTTGCCAGTATCTCTACAATACCGACCTTATACAGCTGAAAGTGCCAGAGAATTCAGTATTGCTGGAGGGGATCCTCTGGAGAAAAGTCAAGATCGTGGGTATCGCGGTAAAACGAATACAGCTGAAAATGAACGTGATCTGGATCAGTTGATCGCGACTAAGGAAAGCATGGGTGATAAGCCGGTAATCGTCACTCTTGATAGCAATAATCCGACAGTGCCGAAAGAATTTGAAGCTTATGCAGACAGCATTTTGATTCATTTTAGTTCAACCAATCAAGCACTGATGAATGTGATTAGTGGAGAGACTGAGCCGAGTGGTTTGTTACCGTTTCAACTGCCGGCTGACATGGAAACAGTTGAAACTCAACAAGAAGATGTGGCTCATGACATGATTCCATATACAGATAGTGAAGGCAACCAATATGATTTTGCCTTTGGGATGAATTTTAAAGGGATCATTGAGGATGAACGTGTTGCAAGGTATAAGAAATAAAAAAGAAAACGTTAGGAATGGCGAGTTATGTCACCATTCCTAATGTTTTTAAGGCGTTGATTAAGAAAAAAATGATATAATAACAAGGAAGAAAAGAGGGGATTACATGGAAGTTAGAATGTACCGTCAGGCAGATTGTGAGCAACTTTATGAGTTATTCTATCAAACGGTTCAACAAATAAATCGTCGTGATTATTCGGCTTCACAGATCAAGGCTTGGGCTAAACCGTCTACTGATTTTACGAGTTGGCATCGCTCATTCGAAGAGCATTATTCACTTGTTGCTGAGGCGCAAGATGAAATTGTGGGCTTTGCAGATATGAGCGATAGTGGTTATTTGGATCGACTTTATGTTCATCATCAACACCAAGGAGAAGGAATTGCCAGCTCTTTAGTTGACCGACTGGAAGTATATGCTCAGAATCAAGGCATTAAAAAAATAACTGTCGCTGCATCTATTACCGCAAAGCCCTTTTTTTTAAATCGTAATTATCGATTAGTTAGAAAGCAGCAAGTCGAACGAGAGGGGCTATTACTTACTAATTTTTTACTTGAAAAAGAGGTGCCAAAGCGATTATTAACGAATAAATAATTGATAAAGAATAATCAGTAAAAGCGAGATAATTAGCCGAACTACCAAATGGCTCAAGTTGGTTTTGTCTAAAATAACTTGACCGTTTAGCAGTGCTGAAAGTAGCAGTAAGGCTAGGCCAAGATAAAGTAGGTATTGATTAAATGGTGTCAAAAAAAGACTGAGAACACTTAGTAGATTAAGAGCGATTAACCAAAGAGGGGCTTGGCTACAAAAAGCGGTAATCGCTAATAGCATAGAACCTCCATACAAATATATTAGTGCCCACACGAAATAACTCATGATATCACCTCCAGACAGATAAATAAGTGCAATTCGTTTAAAGTACTTCTGTCATACCATATCATAGGGGGTTCACCCCCTGACAAGTAAAAAAATGAAAGGAGAGTGTGTATGAAGATAGGAAAATTTATTAAGACGAATCAAACAACTCGTGATACCGTTCGTTATTATATTGAGGAAAAGCTTTTAACGCCAATTAAGCGAGAAGGAAGTTATTGGTTTGGTGAGCAAGAACAAGAGGATTTTACTGCGATTCGTGAGCTGCGAGAGCTTGGTTTTTCAATCAAAGGGGTAAAGGCGATTCAAGCGAATCGACTAACTCACGGTTGTGGTAGTCAGGAGCAATGGATGGGCAATCATCAGCTAATTAAGCAAGAGTTAGTGGATATCGAAGAGGAATTGTGTGTGCTTCGTGAGCGTCAACAGAAATTATCAGCATTATTGGACGTCTTAGAGGAGAAGTTAGAAGAGTGAAGGATAAGAAAAAGGGTGGAGCCAACTCGAAATAGTCGTGTCTGCTTCACCCTTATTTTAGGTTAGAGAGTTATTTTTTCACCATTTGCATCAGCTGAGTCTTGTTCTCTTTCAGCAATGTAGATGGTTTGTTTGGCGCTGTCAGAGGGAACACGAATGTCAGCACGAGTATTAGTTAAAATACTTTCTGCAAAGTGTTTTATTTCTAAGTAATAACCACTTTCTTTGCTGATGTCTGGTTCAAAGCTCTTCTCACCGTGAGGATAATCCATTAATTTTCCATTTTCTAAAATGAGTGTTCCTTTTTCAAAATTAACTCTGAAGCGCATTTCAAAGCCAAAATCGTCATTGTTAATAGTCCAATCATCCTCAGCGTTGACGACTTTTCCATCGGCGTAGTGATAGTTAGAAGACACAATGTCATAACCATTGCCTTTATTAATCACTTTTCCACTAGTGGAAACTGATTCTGGGGCACCGAATAACCAGTTAATTGTATCAACATCATGAATATGTTGGTCTAATAAGCAACCACCAGATTTTTCTTTTTTCAGTAACCAGTTATCCCAAGACCAAATTGGCGTAGTACCACCACGGAAGAAAGAGGCGGCAACTACATCACCGTATCGTTTCGTATCAATGGCTTCTTTGACATATAAGTAGCTTGGGAAGAAGCGAAGGGTTTGTCCAATCATTAGTTGTTTATCGTATTTTTCTGAGGCATCGATCATTTCCTGAGCAGCTTCAGAGGAAATCGCCATAGGCTTTTCACAGAAAACGTGCATGCCAAGAGACATCGCTTTGACAGCCATCGGTGAATGCAGATAGGTAGGTAAACATAAATCAACGTAATCTAACTCTTCCTTTTCAATCATTTCCGCCATATCTTTGTAGAATTGATACTTGCTAAAATCGACTGGGCTGACTCCCGTCGGCAAATTCCCTTCAACTAATGCACCACCTTGTTTGGCGTCATCCACATCGCAAATTGCAACTAATTTAATCGGAAATCCTTCTTCCTCTAGACGAATGTAATTCTGTAAATGTGAATTTCCCATAAAACCTAATCCGACTAATCCAACTTTTAACATATCTGTGACCTCCTATTTTTTAAAAGCGTTTTCTTTGTAAGTCAATAATAGCAAGAGAAGCCTTTCAGATGATTTAGACTGAAAGCTTTACTTTTTGCACAAAAAGCCCATTTTCTGTTTTGAGAACTTTGTGAAATTATCTCTGTTAGGAGAAAGCTCGAAATTTTACACAAAAAGGCCAAGAAGAGGAGACGCTCTATTCAAATCCACTATTTAAGGTAATAATGGGTGTATAAAAAATTTTTCTATTCCACTCGCTTCGTAACCGCTATCAATGTTATCTTATTACTATTGATTTAAAAAAATGACAGAGGGCTGAGAATGGATAGTTGTCTTACATTATTGGTTTCTTAATTGTCGGTTAAAGCTAAATTATCAAGCTTTTCAATGAAAGAATGGTGGTAGAAAGATGACTCATCTTGATGGAGAAAATATTGAAGACAAATTACAGATACCGAACTTTTTAATAGAAATTGAGAATATTATCACGGTTTACTACAATGAGTTTACAAAAAGTTATTTTTTTGATGGTGAGAAACATGATTTTTGGGAATTTGTTTATGTTGATAAAGGTGAGATTGAGGTCTCAGCAGACGGTATCAATTATCAGTTATCTGAGGGAGATATCATCTTCCATCGCCCAAATGAATTTCACACAATTGGTGGCAATGGGATTGTCGCGTCTAATGTATTAGTGATCAGCTTTATTAGTCATTCGCCAGCTATGGCATTCTTCGACCAAAAAATCATGAAATTAACAGAAAATGAACGCAATCTGTTAGGCCGCTTTATCGGTGAGTCTAAGAGCGTTTTTGCTAGTGGATTGGGACGCTTGTATCAAGCAGATAATCGGCTAAAAAACCCTTTAGTAGGAGCCGAACAAATGATGTACTTGTATCTACAGCAGTTTTTAATTACCTTGATTAGAGTGGAATTAGACCCAGTCAATTTAGCCCGAACATCTGGTTTGTTAAAAAAGAATTTTCGGGATGACATGATTAATAAAATTGTGCTGTATTTAGAAAAAAATATGCAGCAAACAATTCTTTTAGATGATTTATGTAATGAATTTTATTTGAGTAAAACTTATTTAAAGCGTTTCTTTAAAAAAGAGACAGGTTATACAGTGATGCAGTATTTGAAAGCCTTGCGAATGGAAGCAGCTAAGAAATTAATTCGTGAGGATAACTTGAGCTTTACAGAAATCTCACGCTTAACAGGCTTCGATTCAGTTCACTATTTTTCTTCGAGCTTTAAAAAATATGAAGGCCAAACACCTAGCGAATATCAGCGTTCAATCAAGGTTTATGAAGAAGAAACATTACATAATTAAGAAATCTGTTAAATGCTACTACAATTGGACTTGCTTTTGAAAGTGAGTAGCATTTTTATCAGCGGATGAAAACGCTAACTATTTTAATACCCAGTTTCTTTGGCTATCTTCGAGCATAAATGAAACTGGTGAAATAAAAATGAATGGAAAAGGGAGGATTTTGGTATGAAACGAATGCACAAAGAAAAGGGGTTTGGAAAAATGAAGAGTAAAAAGCTTTTAGTAGGGATGTTAAGTTTATTAGCTGTTGCAGCAGTTGGTTGTGGCAATAAAGAAGAGGGCGGGGGCAAAAAAGGCGGTAAAACCGAAATTTCTTATGGATTATGGGATAAGTCACAGGCTCCTGTTTTCGAAGAAATCGCAAAGGAATTTGAGAAGGAAAATCCTGATATTAAAGTAAAAGTTGAGATCACACCATGGGCTCAGTACTGGACAAAATTAGAAACAGCTATTACTGGCAAAAATGCTCCAGACGTCTTTTGGTTGAACATACCTAAATCAACGGATTACATTGAGTCAGGTGTTGTTGCTCCTTTAGATGAATTTGATATCGATGTCTCAAAATTCCCAGAACAGTATTTAACGTCTTATACCAATGATGGCAAGTTGTACGGAATTCCAAAAGATTTCGATACAAATGGCTTGTGGTATAACAAAAAGATTTTTGATGAAGCAGGTGTCGCTTACCCAGATGATACGTGGACTTGGGATACGTGGTTAGCGACTGCTAAGAAATTAACGGATAAGGATAAAGGTGTATATGGGATGGCAACACCTGTCACATGGCAGGGCGGTTACTATGAAACCATTTATCAAAATGAAGGACAACCATTCACTGATGATGGTAAAAAATCAGCTTTTGATCAGCCAGCGACTATAGAGGGCGTTGAATTTTGGCATAAATTCCAAGAAGAAGGCGCAGCAGTTCCAATTGAAATGATGGCTAACAGTACACAATCAGAATTACTTCAATCTGGTAAGGTAGCGATGGCAATTGATGGGTCATACATGACGCCTGTCTTCTTTGAAGAAGAGTACGGCAAAGAAAATCTAGACGTTGCCCCACTTCCTAAAGGTAAAGTGAGAGCGACTACATCTAATGCCCTAGCAAACGTGATGTCAGCCCATACTAAAAATAAAGAAGCAGCTTCAAAATGGATCAAGTATCTGGCATCAGAGGAAGTGAATAAAAAAGTAGCGGAAACAGGCGTAGTGATTCCAGCTTATGAAGGGTCACAAGAGGCATGGGTCAATGCTTATCCAGATAAAAATATTCAAGTTTTTGTTGATGCAGTAGACTATGCTGTGCCATTACCAAACAATAAAAATGGTATGGCGGCAGTAGCGATCGAAACAGAAATCTTCAATGAAGCATGGCTAGGCAACATGACGGTTAAAGAAGCAGCTGCTAAATATGTTGAACAAGCCAATACCTTACTAGCCAAATAGAGTTAGCGTTTAAAAGTAATACTTTGGGAGACTGGTGGTAGTGTGTATGGCTATAGCTAGTTTTCCCAGAGTTTGTTAGTAGGTATGATTTCTAGGTCAATTAGGAGGGACAGGATGAAAAAAGGTGCCGTTACATTATTTGGCAAAAAGTATGATAAAGAAGGATTGTTCACCGCTATTCTTTTTGCTGCGCCGTTATTACTAGGTATTTTAACCTTTTATTTAATACCCATGTTTCAAAATGCCTTTTACTCGTTTACCCAATGGGGGCAATTTGGTGGCTATTCGTTTACAGGCTTAGCCAATTATAAAAAATTATTTGCAGATCCAACGGTGTTAATTGCACTCAAAAATACGGTAACGTATGCGATTTTTACAGTACCAATTGGAGTGGCAATTTCAATCGTTATTGCGGTGCTGTTAAACAATAAAATCAAAGGTGTTAGCTTTTACCGTGTTATTTATTTTTTACCAGCGGTGACAATGACATCTGCCGTTGCCATGATTTGGAAATGGATGTTTAATTCAGAATATGGCATTATCAATCAACTTTTATCTAAGATAGGGATTATGGGGCCGAACTGGTTAACGGATACCCGTTGGGCGATGATCGCTCTGATCATGGTTGGTGTATGGAGCTCGCTTGGCACATCCATTGTGTTATATCTAGCTGGGTTACAAGGGGTATCGAGTAGCTTTTATGAAGCGGCGGATATGGATGGGGCTGGCCCGATTCGTAAGTTCTTTTCAATCACCTTACCTTTGTTAACACCAACAGTCTTTTTCAACTTAATTACATCGTTGATTTCAGCATTACAAGTATATGATTTGATTTTCCTGATGTATTCCGAAACAAATCCAGCACTGAAAAGTGTCCAATCACTTTCCTACTTGTTCTATCGCAATGCGTTTGTCTTTAATGACAAGGGCTATGCCGCGGCTATCTCAGTCGTGTTACTCGCGATCACGCTGATTATCACAGTTATTAATTTCCGCTTACAGAAAAAATGGGTTCACTATTAGAGGAGGGAAATAGACATGAAGGAAGTATCGGGTAGTAAAAAAATCGGAGTCCATCTTTTGTTAATTTTGGGTTCTGTTATGATGGTTTTCCCTTTCTTATGGATGGTGTTAACCGCCTTGAAAACTAATACAGAGGCTATTGCTGTGCCGCCAACATTTTTTCCGATTGAGCCTCAATGGCAAAATTTTACCAATATTTTTACTGAATTAAACTTTGGTCGTTTCTATTTAAATACCTTTGCTTCAACAGCGGTAATCACTATCGGACAGGTTTTCTTTTGTGCGATGGCCGCTTATGCCTTTGCACGATTGGAGTTTCCATTTAAAAATGCGTTGTTTATCCTTTTATTGTCAGTTTTGATGGTGCCAGGGCAAGTTTTCTTGATTCCTCAGTATTTAATCGTACAAAAATTAGGCTTACTTGATTCGATCCCAGCTCTTTTTTTACCGGGACTATTCTCTGCCTTTGGTACTTTTTTACTGCGACAATTTTTTATGAGCATTCCTAAAGAAATCGAAGAGGCGGCGATAATTGATGGGTGTTCGCGAATTAAAATTTTCTTTACGATCATCTTACCATTATCCAAATCTGCGTTAATTTCACTGTCAATTTTTTCTCTATTATATGGCTGGAATTCACTTCTTTGGCCATTGATTGTTAACACATCACCAGACAAAATGACTCTATCAGCAGGTTTAGCCCAGTTAAGTGGTCAGCATTCGACAAACTACCCACTATTAATGGCAGGTTCATTCTTAGCGATTGTGCCATTAATCATTGTTTTTCTGATTTTCCAAAAACAATTTATCGAAGGGATAGCTTTAAGCGGATCTAAGAGTTAGTTGTACAAAATAATAGCTAATAGGATGCTAGGGGATAAAGCTAATTTGCTCTGGCGGCTATAAGAACATCAAGGTGCACGTATCCTTTTATCGTGTCACTAGCAGAGAGGGGGACTTTTGTTTCCCCTCTAATTTTTATCCAATTAACTGTTAGTGAGAGGTGGAGGAATAGTTAGTACAATAGAGGACTTAATATGTATAGAAAAAGATTTTTAAGGTGCTAGAGGCTATTAAAAATGTGGGCACGTTGAGATAATGAAAGTGAAGAAGAGCTTAATACAAGCAGAGAGGACAAAAAGATGACGATAAAATTTGGCATTATTGGTTTAGGCAATCGAGGTAGTAAATTTACGTTGCACACCTTAATCCCTCATGGAGAAATAGAGGTTGTCATGGTGAATGATGCTAAAGGCAATCATTTTGATCTCTTTGCTGAACAGGGAATAGCGACGACAATGGATTATCGCGAGGTGCTACAAAATCCTGAGGTTGAGGCAGTTTTTATTGCTACACCTGATGATACTCATGGGGAAATAGTATTAGAGGCCATTAAGTATCAAAAGCATATTATCTGTGAAAAGCCTTTAGAGATTAGTGAGGTGAAGGTGGCTCAACTAGAGGCAGCGTTAGCTGATTATCCTAAGGTCTTTTTAGTAGGTTATGTACTTAGGTACGCGCCTTTGTATGCTAAGGCGAAGGAATTGATTGCTAGTGGAATCATTGGTGAGGTTTTTTTAGCGAATGGAATGGATCATATCGACTATGGCGGCTACGCTTTTTTCCATGATTGGCACCGGACAAAGGCTAAAGCGCATAGCTTACTTTTACAAAAATCGACTCATAGTTTGGATATTTTAAATTGGTTAATAGATGCGGAGCCAACACAAGTAGCAGGTTTAGGTGGATTAGAAGTTTTTGGTGAGCCAGGAGCAATTCGGAAGTTTGGCGCACCTTTGACAGAGCCGCTTAATTGTCGAAGCTGCCCGCTTCAATATGACTGTGAAGAAAGCTTACGGAACCTTAAGATTCATAAAGGCAAAGATTGGCAAGCGGATTGGCCTGATAATTGTGTGTTTGAATCAGAGATTGATGTTCAAGATCATCAAGCATTATTAGTTAATTATCGCAATAAAGTCAAGTTGACCTATTCTATTTGTCAATTTAGTGCGTATTATCGTCGCGAATTTCAATTTTTTGGTACAAAGGGTGAGCTATATTTTGATGACGAGAGAAATGTCATTATTGTGGATGATCGTCTAAAGGCTGAAAAATTAACGTATAGCATTGTTGATAATGGGGGACACAGTGGTGGCGATGAAGAAATGATTTTGGAATTTATTAGGTGTGTTAAGGATGGGGAGCAACCTCGTTCTGATATAACGAGCAGTGCCAGTGTTACAAGGCTTGTTCTCGCGGCACAGGAGTCTATTGATCATAATCAGATTGTTGCAATACCAGTTACAGTCTAAGGAAATTTTGTGATGAGAAGAGGGAAAGAAATGAGAGAAGAAGATCAGGCTAGTATTGAGTTAGTGGCGAAAGGCTCGCTTGGAAAGGTGCGTTTTTTTAGGTATTCATTGACGGTGAATCACCATCATCAAGACCAGCAAGATGCGATCTTAAGTGAAATAGTTGACTGGTTAAAAGCAGCTGGAGTCAAAGAACTTCGAACAGTATCAGCCAGCTATGCTAAGGGAAAAAAAGTAGTGGTAGTGACGATGTCATTTGCTGATGAGGTCTTAGTAAATATCTTTATTAATATGGAAAGTCATCAGCATGGCTTTATTAAAAAAAGTGAAATTGCTGGAACAAAGGGGCTATATGTATTTGACTCTGAAAGCGAAACGGCGTTTACCTCGGATTTTCTCTCGCCTATTGAGTATCAATTTAAAGCCGTCAATCCAGAAAATAGCCAGTTGTTAAACGTGATTAATACGAGTTTAATTAGTGGAGAGGTGGAGAAGGTCTAATGAAGGTTGCGATTATCGGGTGTGCTCATATGCACGTTGAAAGCTATATTCGCTGTTTAAAGCAGTTGGAGGTAGAAGTGACAGCGGTTTATGATCATCATCCAGAAGTGGGGCAGCCTTGTGCTGACCGTCATGATTTATTATTTACTCCTACCTTAGAAGAACTATTTGCGACAGATTGTGACACAGTTGTTATTTGTTCAGAAAATAAGTTTCATAAGGAGCAAACGATTGCGGCAGCTAATCACGGGTGTCACATTATTGTCGAGAAGCCGATGGCCTTATCTGTAGCTGAAGCTGATGAGATGATCGCAGCAACAGAAGCCAATCACGTAAAATTACTGGTTTGTCATCCTGTCCGATTCGCCCCGACGATGCAGGAGCTAAAACAAGCAGTTGAGGCTGGACAATTAGGCGAAATTTATGCTATCAATGCCAGTAATCATGGTAAAATTCCAGGCGGTTGGTTTGTGGAGAAAGAGCTATCAGGTGGCGGTGCGATTGTCGATCATACAATCCACATTGCTGATTTGATTCATTGGTTATTCGCTTTAGAGATCGAGAGCGTCTCGGCTGATGGTGTGACGGCTGTTAGTGAGATTGAGCCAGAAGACAGCGGGTTGCTTCATGTCAGATTTAAGACAGGAGAGGTTCTAAGTTTAGATACATCGTGGAATCGACCAGAAAATTACCCTGTTTGGGGAGATGCGATGTTGGAAATTATTTCTGAAAAAGGTCGAACAGTAGTAGATGGTTTTGGTCGAAAAGCAGAATTATTTCAAAGTGGAGATCAGGCTAATCAATGGGTTTATTATGAAACGGATATGGACATGGCGATGCTTAAAGTTTTTAAAGAGGTTATCGAGAATGATTTACCATCGCCTGTTGATGGAGAAGCAGGTCGTTTTACAATTGAACTGTTTCAGTTGGCCTATGCGTCGATTGATCAACAAAAAAGAGTAAAGGAGTTATCTTATGAAAATCGGAATTAACAGTTGGACATTGCCGACAAATTTAAGTCTGGAAGAAACTTTTAAAGTTACTAAAGAAGCTGGCTTTGAAACAATTGAGTTGAATATGGCAGAAGAGGTTAAGCATGAAACGATTGTTTCTGAATTAGGATTGGAGGATAGCCCGCATTTAACGTTAAAAATGAAAGAGTCTGAGCTTGCTGCAATCAAGGCATTGGCAGATAAATATGAGTTACCAATTAGTAGTGTGGCAACAGCTCTCCATTGGAAATACCCACTAAATTCACCAGATCCAACCATTCGTGAGCAAGGGAAGGAAGTAGCAAGACGGATGATAGACGCCTGCCAAATTTTTGGCGGAGACACAGTCTTAATCGTCCCAGGTGTTGTGACAGCGGACAATGACTATGAAAGCTGCTATCAATTAGCGCAAGAGGCTTTCCGAGAGCTAGCACCTTATGCTGAGGAACGAGGTATTGTCATTGGCGTGGAGAATGTTTGGAATAAGTTTTTGTATAGCCCACTGGAAATGCGCCAATTTATTGATGAGATAAATCATCCTTTTATTAAAATTTACTTTGATGCGGGAAATGTTTTGCAGTTTGGTTTTCCTCATCAATGGGTTAAGATTTTAGGGAAACGGATTGCGAAAGTTCATGTGAAAGATTTTAGCACAAGTGTCGGTAATATCACGGGTTTCACGAATTTGTTAGCGGGAGATTTGGACTGGCCGCGTTTGATTTCAGCTCTTAAAGAGGTGGGATATGATGGCCCAATTACTGCTGAGTTAAGCCCTTACAAAGATGCTCCATTACAATTAGCTAAGGATACGATGAAAGCGATTGATATTATTATCAATTTGGCTTAAATCATTCTATAATAGAGGCATCAAGCTCGACAAAAATGAGAGGCGGATGAACATAGTCTCCTCACCTGTCGAGCTAGCTTGGGGTGTTTATCCAAAAAAATGGAGGGATTATCAATGAGCAATGAACTAGATTTATTTTTAGAAACGAATTTGACTGAGTTGAAGAGTAAAGGTCTGTACAATGAAATCGAACCTTTAGAAAGTCCTAATGGGCCCCTCATTACAATCAATGGGCAGCAACTTATTAATTTATCTTCAAATAATTATTTAGGCTTAGCAACGGATCAACGAGTGGTTGATTCTGCTAAAGCTGCTTTAGATCAATGGGGAGCGGGAGCTGGTGCAGTGCGAACCATTAATGGGACACTGCAGGTTCACTTAGATTTAGAACGAGAATTAGCTCATTTTAAGGGGACAGAAGCAGCCATTGCTTACCAATCAGGTTTTAATTGTAATATGGCGGCTATTTCTGCCGTAATGGGTAAGCGGGATGTGATTTTATCTGATGAATTGAATCACGCTTCAATTATAGATGGTTGCCGATTATCTGGGGCTAAAATTATTCGAGTCAACCATTCAGACATGACCGATTTTAGAGAGAAAGCTAAAGAAGTCAGAGAATCAGGACGGTATGAAAAGGCGATGTACATTACCGATGGCGTCTTTTCAATGGACGGAGATATTTGTAAATTACCTGAAATAGTGGCAATTGCAAAAGAGTTTGATTTAATGGTGTATGTGGATGATGCGCATGGTTCGGGTGTGTTAGGGCATGGCCATGGAACAGTTAAGCATTTTGGTTTGGAAAAAGAAGTCGAGTTTCAAATCGGCACACTTTCAAAGGCGATTGGTGTCGTTGGTGGGTATGTTGCGGGTTCCCAAGACCTGATTGACTGGTTAAAGGTTCGTTCGCGACCATTTCTGTTTTCGACAGCAATGACTCCCGCTGATGCGGCAGCAGCAACAACTTCTTTAAAAATTTTAGACGAAGATACGTCGCTAAATGAAGCTTTGTGGGAGAATGCGACTTATTTTAAAGATCGTTTACAACAGCTAGGATTTGAAACAGGGATTACTGAGACGCCAATTACGCCAGTGATTATTGGTGATGAGCAGAAAGCTCAGGATTTTAGTAAGCGGTTGTATGAAGAGGGAGTCTACGTGAAGTCTATTGTCTTTCCGACGGTGCCTCTTGGGACTGCTCGGGTACGTAACATGCCAACAGCAGCCCATACGAAAGAGATGTTAGACCAGGCCTTGACTATCTATGAAAAAGTAGGCAAAGAATTTGATTTGATTTAATGGTTAACATTACGGAAGCTTTTCAATTAGCTTAGTTTTATAAAGAGGAGCGCTTAAAATGAAAAAAATTATGATTACTGGTGCCTTAGGGCAAATTGGTTCAGAATTAACACGAGCATTGCGAGCTAAGTATGGTGCTGAAAATGTTATTGCAACTAATAATGTAGATGATGGGCATTCAACAATCCCTCAGGAAGGCCCTTTTGAGTTGCTAGATGTCGTTGATTATGCCTCATTTTTTGAGATTGCTAAACGTTATGAAGTAGATACCTTGATTCACTTAGCGGCGTTATTATCTGCGGTTGCAGAAGCTAAGCCGCAATTGGCTTGGAAAATTAACATGGATGGGACGATTAATGCTTTAGAAGTGGCACGAGAATTGGACTTGCTATTTTTTACCCCTAGCTCAATTGGTGCTTTTGGTCCAAGCACACCCAAAGATATGACCCCTCAGGTGACAATTCAGCGGCCGACTACGATGTATGGTGTCAACAAAGTTTCGGGAGAGTTGTTGTGTGATTATTATCATGAACGTTTTGGAGTGGACACTCGTGGTGTGCGCTTCCCAGGTCTTATCTCGTATTTAACGCCACCAGGAGGCGGAACTACTGATTATGCTATAGAAATTTGTTATGAGGCTGTCCAGAAACAACGATATGTCTGTCCGCTTGCAGCTGATACTCGTTTGGATATGATGTATATGCCTGATGCGATTAACGCAATCATTGACTTGCTTGAAGCCGATGGAGATAAGTTAATTCACCGCAATGCATTTAATATCAGCTCAATGAGCTTCACACCAGAAGAAATTGCGGCAGAAATTCGTCAGATTTATCCAGAATTTGAAATAACGTATAACGTTGATCCGATGCTACAAAAAATTGCTGATAGCTGGCCAAATAGCTTAGATCCTACTTGTGCAAAAGAAGAGTGGGGCTTTAGCTATAAATACGGACTACCTGCGATGCTAGAAGATATGTTTGCTCATATATCCACTGAGTCAGTACCAGCCCAGGAAGCATCAGAAAAGCGATCAAAAGTTTTAATGTAAAAAATAAGTTCGATCGGTCTCACAATTAGTGAGGACTGATCGAACTTATTTTATATTTGTGTAGATAAGAGCTAATTACAATTTAATCGTGTCAATTGATTCTGTGATAATCCAATCATCCATATTTTTATCACGTCGATATTTAAAAGGATCAATGGCTTCTAGCTTATCAATTTCAAAAACGGCTAAAAACTTTTTTCCTGCCCAACGCTTATACTGATCTTTTGATAAATTTAATTCCGTCTCGTAGCTATCAACAAAAGCAATAGATTCCTCAGGTGTCATTTTTTCAGTTTCAACGACGTGTTTAATTACTCCACGATGAGACACAATCATGTCTCCTCCTGTTTCAACAAAATAGATAATGTCATCGACTTTAGCTCTACCGCCTAAAGGAACTTTTTTTCCCGCAGCACCGCGGATTATCATTGTTTTTTCTTTGTTGAGCAATTTTTCAAGCTCCTTAGCCTTATTGTTCAAATAGACTAAATGCTCTGCTCTTCCCTCTTTCGACTGATACCATTCACTTACTGCCATATAATCATCTCCTATGTCAATTTTTTATACTCAATGAGCTTTATGGTTGTTAACACGAATCTCCTCGCATAAAGGGACATTAAAAAATGGAGGATAGGTCCAGTATACCAATAAGTTGTTATTAAAACAAAAAAATAAAAATAGCTTAAGCAAAGAGGAATACTGTCCTTTATCTTAGTATATAGAGATATTTTTTTGTTTTTTTCTATTAATTATTTCCGCTTTTGTTTCTTTAAGTCATTCTCACGATTGCGTTTATTTAAATACGCTAGTTCTCGTTGTAATTTTTGATATTGCTTGAATCGATCGGTGCTTAACTCACCTGCATTGATGGCAGCTGTAACGGCACATTTAGGCTCATTCTGATGGTGACAATCATTAAAACGACAGTGTTTGGCTAGCTCAGCAATATCTTCAAAGGTTTGATCGAGCTGTTCATGAGTTGACCAGACGCCAAATTCACGCATGCCTGGTGTGTCGATTAGCCACGCATCTTGGACAGATAAAAGTTGGCGTGATGTAGTAGTATGTCGACCGCGATCATCACTTTCACGAATATCTCCTGTCAGCTGTAAATCAGTTCCAGCGAGCCGGTTAATTAATGTGGATTTACCAGCGCCAGATGAACCGACTAAGGCAATTGTGCGGTGATTTGTTAACCGCTCGTTTAAAGCAGTTAGTCCTACACCAGTTATTGAGCTGCAAGGGAAACAATCAATTCCCGGATGCTCTTGTTGAATACTTTTTTGCACGGAAATGATGTGATCGCCCATTAAATCAGCTTTGGTTAAAATAATAACGGGAAGAGCGTTGCTATCCCACGTATTTAGAATATAACGATTAAGGCGCGCGAGATTGAGGTCATGATTCATGCTCATGACTAACCAAATTTCATCGATATTTGCTGCAATGACTTGCCGCTGATCCTGATTGCCTGCGACATTACGAACGAAGCAAGATCTTCTTGGAAGGATGCGCTCAATGACTTGATGGTGATCGTCAGTAATGACCCAATCGCCAACGGCGGGTAGATCATATTTTTCTGAAATCGATTGGGATAGTTTCCCTGTTAGCTTTAAAAGACAGCTACCTGTTGATGTTAGCCCAGCATAGCTATTTTGGCCAGTCATCGTAATTCGCGAAAGACAGGCTTTTTCTTGGCTGTTGAGAGGATAATTAACCTCATCGTTCCAGCCTAATGTTAAAAGTGTGTTCAATCAATTCTCCTTTTCTAGGAGAAGACCGATTAGATGTCAACCTTCTCCTTTTGACAGTAGTGACGAGCAATAGAAGTAACGTTAATTAGTTTTTTCATAATCATCATCCTTTCGCTTCTTGATTGAATCAAGTTATTACTGTGATTATCTCAGAGCTGACATTGTTTGGCAAGCTAATTTAGTTCACTTTTTAGCTGTTAATTCCTTCTGGAAAAGAGTAACATAAAGATAAAGAAATCAGGAGGTAAATAATGGAAGAGATAGAACAATTAGGTCTTATTGCCGCGTATGCTGAGCAAATATTAGCAAATGATGAATCTGGTCACAGTATGGATCATATTGAACGAGTAGTGAGGATGGCAAAACGATTGGCAGCTAGTGAAGACTGCGATCATTTTTTAGTTGTAGCAGGAGCTTATCTTCATGATGTGATAGATGACAAATTGGTGCCAGATGTGACGGCTGCTCGTCGCGAGTTGCAGTTATTTTTAGCTTCAATTGGTTTGTTGGAAAAAGAACGTGAGAGTCTGTTCTATATTATCGATCATGTCTCGTTTAGTGCGAGTCTTGGCAAAGAAGTAGAGGAGCTAACTATCGAAGCTCAAATTGTCCAAGATGCTGATCGGTTAGATGCAATTGGTGCGATTGGAATTGCCCGAACCTTTTATTATGGTGGGCATACGGGACATAAAATCTATGATCCAGAAATCTCTCCTCGTCAGCTTAAAACGAAGGCTGACTACCGAGTAAATGAAACAGTTATTAATCATTTCTATGAGAAATTATTAGTGTTGGTTGATAAACTGAACACGTCACTAGCAAGAGAGATTGGACAAGAGCGTCAAGCAGTTATGAAAGAGTTTTTGGCGGCGTTTATGAAAGAGTGGCAAGGGGAGTAATTTAAGAAGGGATCTGACAAAAAATGAGTGTCTATACGGCTAATAGTTTTAAGAACCTCGATTGGCGGCAGCAGGAGCTAACTGATCGTGATTTCAATAATTATCTATTTGAAGAAGTAGATTTTTCAGGTGCTAATCTGAGTGGCAGTGATTTGACCAATGCACTCTTTAAAAGATGTCGCTTTGTAGGGACTAATCTTAGAGATTGTCAGTTAATCGGTGCCGATTTGCGAGGGTGTAACTTACGTGGAGCTCAGCTTCAAGGGGTGAATTTTTACCGATCAATGCTAGAAGGTACTGATTTGAGTCAGATTCAAGCAGATGAACAGACCCGCTATTTTCATTATCGTTGCCCTGAAACAGGCCCGTTTATTGCATATAAAAAATGCTTTGATGATCGTGTGGTTCAATTGCTAATTCCTACTGAGGCAAAAAGGACATCAGCGACAGATTCGAGTTGTCGCTGTGAGTGTGCGAAAGTGCTGACTATTAAAAGCATTGATTATAAGGAATCTTATCATGACGCGGTTTCTTATGCGGATCAGACATTTATTTATGAAGTTGGAAAATGGATGGTTGCCGAAAATTTTAATCCAGATCGTTGGGCGGATTCAACTGGGGGAATTCATTTCTTTATGACGCGTGAAGAGGCGATAGGGTATCTTTAAATGGAAATAATAAATCGAGGGGGAGCTTTTATGGAAAAAGGTGTGATTGTAGAACGAGAAAACAAATTTAGCGTTATATGGCAAATTAATTTACCAGTAACGTTAGAAAGTGCCTGGAAGTTAGTCACAACGGATGAAGGCTTTATTAGTTGGTTTCCCGAGCTGCGGGTCGGGGAGTTGAGGTCAAATGGTTACTTGCTATTTTTAATGACGGAGACAGAACAGCTTGAGATGTTGATTACAGACTATCAGGAACTCGAGAGTATCGGTTTTAAGTGGGGAGACGATCAGGTAGATTTTCGGTTTAAAAGATTATCAGAAAACACAACTCAACTAGAATTAGTGGAATCTATTACCGCTATAACGGCTCATACGCCTCGAGATTTGGCAGGTTGGACCTGTTGCTTGGAGAAAATGAAGCGAATAAGTCAAGGGGAGAAAGTGACGTTTTCAGCAAATCAATTTGATGAGTTATACGAATACTATCAAGAAAAATTATCATAGAAAGGGGACCAGGCATGTCAGTGGAAGTAATTATTGAAGAACTGCGAGCGAAATCATCGGATAAGTATAAGCAAAATGTCATTAAAATGGGAATACCAGAAGAAAATTCGATTGGAGTGGCAACGGGTGACTTACGCAAACTAGCCAAAAAGCTACCTAAGGATCAGAAAAAGGTGAGAGACTTATGGACAGCTGGTTTTCATGAGACGCGAATCTTAGCTGTTTTATGCATGAAACCAGAGGATTACTCAGTAGCTGAGTTGACTGTTTTTATGAATGAGATTGTTTCTTGGGATCTATGTGATTTGTATTGTAAAACAGTTTTAATCAATCGCAAGGATTTTTTTGAGTTTATTAATAACTGGATAAAATCGCCTGAATTATATGTAAAACGAGCTGCCTTTACTTTAATTGCGTCAATGTCGACTCATCATACACCGACATCATCGGAGATTGAGTATTATTTAGGGGAGATAATGACATATTCTGATGATGACCGTTTATTAGTTAAAAAAGCCGTGTCATGGGCACTGAGAGAATTGGGAAAGATTGACGAAGAAAGCCATCAATGTTCACTAGCAGTTGTAAAAAAAATGGCTGAAAGTGGGACAAAAGCTCAGCAATGGATTGCCAAAGATGCACTTAAAGAATTGCAGACACTAGTTCGAGTTGAGGGGCGTCGGCGGTTAATTTCCGCTAAATCTAAAATGGGACAACAACGTTGAAATAAAAAAATAGCCATCTAGGCTATTTTTTTTATTTATTAGATGGGTGTTGGTTTGAATGTAATTGTACACAGATTTTTATAGTGGAAGTGGTAGCTGGCTCTCAGTGAGTTGTTTTCAATGAGTGTCGTTGCGGTATCCATAACATCTTGTTGATCTAGGTTAGGATAGTTTTTAGTGTGAGAAACCAAAGGGGGCAATTCTTTTCTTGCTTCCTCAAGTAATAATTCTTCAATCGTTTCACGGTATGCCATTGTTTTGTACCCTCCTCTTCTTCTCTACTATAACATGCTTTTATGGCATCAAATAAATCATTCCAAAGACATTATGACAAATGAAGGCTTGATTTTGTGTTATTGACGCTAGTTTGTCATATTGGCGTTTGCTTGACAGACTGAAAAAGTAAATGAAATAGAAGGATTGCTAATTTTTTTGGTGACAGCTACAATCAAAACAAGTTAGTGTATTAGCTAAAGTGTCCATTGCAATGGACAAAAACCAGTGAAGCGTTTTCGGTTTCGTGGGGTATGATAACTATATCGAAGGGGGGATGGCCATGAGTTCAAAGGGGAAGCGAGAACAACGGCTATTGCTATTATTATCAAAAAAACAAGATTATGTTACCTCTGGAGAGTTAGCAGAAGAACTCAATATCTCGAATAAAACAGTGTATCGATTAATTAAAGAGATTAATGATCAAAGTTCAGACGGTGTATTGATCTCTTCAGAGAAGGGAAGAGGATATAAACTAGATTATCAGAAATATATGAATCGATCGAATCATTATTTGGCGAAAGAAAGTCAAATAACCCCTTCTGAAAGAAGGAAACGAGTGATGGAAGAATTATTATTGTCATCGCCTAAGGCTAAGAATGTCTATCACTTGTATGAAAAATTTTTTGTGGGAGATTCAGTCATTTCCAGCGATGAACAACTCATCAGTAAAGAGCTTGAACAATATGAGTTATCACTAGAACGGAAGAATCGAACCATTGCGATTGTCGGCGAAGAAGCGAATATTCGTAAAGCGATTTCTGATTTAATTCAATTATTAAACATTATTGATATTGATGAATTAAAGCATAATGATGAACTTAATTTCAATAATTACGATGTGTTATTTGTACTAGATCAGTTACGATTGATTGAAAAAAGACTGGCTATCACTATTCCGCATCCATATAATGTTAACATTTTCTCTCATCTCTATATCTTAATTAGTCGATCTAGGAAAGTGGGCACGTCCTTGTTCACCATGACAGAGGCTGTTACTCAGGGAGAGAAGATGGAGCTTGAAAAAGAGCCGATTCTTCGCCAAATATCTGAGGAAATTATCTCCCAAACAGAGCACTACCTAAATGAGACATTACCAGAAGTTGAGACGTACTATCTTTATCAATATTTGGTGTCATCTAGAATGCAAGATTCAATAGGCTCGTTGGCGATCTTTTCTGCAGAAGTTTCCGCTGTGACACAGCTTTATTTAGATGAAATGAGTCGCCAGCTACAAGTATCAATTGCAAATGACACTATTTTTATTGATTTGGCCAATCATATCAAACCAATGCTAAATCGTTTAGAGCATAGAATTCGTGTCAAAAATAGTCTGCTTGATCAAATAAAAATGGTTTATGAGGAAATCTTTCGAAATGTTTCAAAAATCTCAAACATGATCAGTGAAACATACCAGTTGCCAGAAATAAGCGAGGATGAGAATGGGTTTATTACTTTGTATTTTGCGAGAATTATTGAAACCAATCAACTCCCAATTCGTACACTAATCATGTGTACAACAGGTGTTGGTACATCAGAGTTGTTGAAAGTTAAAGTGGCTAAAAAATTTCCTGAGTTAGAGATTGTTGCTGTTGTTTCAACGAGAGATGCTAAACAGTTTTTAGAGACGTACCCTGATATTGAATTAATCTTGACAACAATTCATCTTAATCATCAGGTGTCGATCAAAACGTTACTTGTTAGTGCTATGTTTACGAGTGATGATCAAAAAATGCTGCAAAGTAAAATTGAGGAGATATATGATGACCGAACTTAATTTATATCAGCTGTTTTTCAATTGCCAGTTCTCCAGTAGAGCAGAGGCAGTGGCCTTTGTCGCTGAAGAAGCTGAGCGACTAAACATGACGAATATAAAAGAAACAATCATCAACTCCCTTGACGAGCGTGAAGCGATTGGTAGTACCATGATTGCAGAACACGTCTTACTGCCACACATTGAAAGTTCATCGTTGCGAGAAAGCCAGCTCTTTTTTTTACACTTAGAAAAGCCAATTGAGGATTGGTCTGAAACGGACAAAGACATTAAGTTGCTGATAGTCATTTTATTAAAGCAAAATGAAACAGTGGCAACAAAACAACGCATCAGCCTAGTTGTGAGAAAATTAGCTGATGATGAGTTTATCGAAAAATTAGTAAAAGCGGAAAGCAAAGCCGCCTTTGAGCGGGAAATTGCCCATATATAGGAGGAAATAACCATGAAAATAGTCGGAGTAGCAGCATGTACAGTAGGGATAGCTCACACGTATATTGCACAAGAAAAATTGGAAAATGCTGCAAAAAAAGCAGGATACGATATCGCTATTGAAACACAAGGAACGATTGGAACGGAAAATGAGTTAACAGCACAGCAAATTGCAGAAGCTGACATCGTGATTCTAGCAGTGGATGTTAAAATTTCAGGTCGTGAACGCTTTGAAGGCAAACGAATTATCCAAGTGCCAACTGAAATCGCAGTAAAGTCACCAAATAAATTGATTGAAAAAGCTAAAGAAGTGGTTGAACAAGAAAAAGCGTAATAATGAGGGAGAATGACAATGGAAGTAAAAGATATCATTGATTTGAAAACAGTTAAAACCAAAATGGCTGCTAAAACTAAGGATGACGCATTGAATGAGCTGGCACATAGTCTATTGGACAATGGATATATCAGTGAGGTAGAGGGCTTTATGACTGACATATATGCTCGTGAAGCTGAAGGGAAAACGGGGATTGGAAGTTATATTGCGATTCCTCACGGTAAAAGTGCTTATGTGAATAAGATTGGCGTAGCCATAGGAATTACTGATGAAGAGATTCCTTGGGAGTCACTAGATGATAAAGGCGTAAAAGGAATTATCCTATTTGCAGTTGGGAATGACACTGAAGGGGCGACTAGCCATCTAAAATTGTTGTCATTATTTGCTAGAAAGCTTGGAAATGATGAGATTGTCGAGAACTTGCTTAACGCGACGTCGGCAGAAGATGTTTTGAAGGCATTCGCATAGGGAGAAGGAGAAAATAAACATGAAAAAATTAAAAGAATTAAATTTAAAAGGGCATTTACTGACCGCTATTTCATATTTAATTCCAATTGTTTGTGGGGCAGGATTTTTGATCGCAATTGGAATGGCCTTTGGCGGAACAAGCCAAGGACAGTTAGTTCAAGGTGAGTTTTCAATTTGGGATGCGTTCGCCACCATGGGCGGAGCAGGACTAGGGTTATTACCAGTCGTGATTTCGACGGGAATTTCTTTTTCTATTGCAGGTAAACCAGGGATTGCACCAGGATTTATTATTGGGCTAACAGCTAATGCGATTGGCGCTGGGGTTATTGGCGGTATTTTAGGCGGTTATTTGGCGGGGTATCTCGTTGTTGCTACACTGAAATATGTTAAGGTACCTAATTGGGCTAAGGGCTTAATGCCGACTTTAATCATTCCATTTTTAACCTCAATAGTAGGTGGTTTAACAATGGTGTATATCATTGGTTCTCCAATTGCGACCCTGACGTTACTACTAACGAATGCATTAAATAGTTTAGGATCGTCTTCTTTACTTGTATTTGGAGCGGTTGTTGGTTTGTTGAGCGGAGTAGATTACGGTGGTCCAATTAATAAAACAGTATTCGCTTTTGCTTTAACTATGCAAGCAGAAGGTCTTAATGGTCCTATTACGGCGTTACAATTAGTTAACACTGCTACTCCAATAGGATTTGGCCTAGCGTATTTTATTGCGAAATTATTTAGAAAAAATATTTATACATCATTAGAAGTTGAGACATTAAAATCAGCCGTACCAATGGGTGTCATCAACATTGTTGAAGGGGTCATCCCGATTGTAATGAATGATCTCGTACGTGGCTTAATCGCAACGGCTGTTGGTGGTGCAGCCGGAGGTGCCGTTTCAATGGTGCTAGGAGCGGATGCAACAGTGCCGTTTGGTGGCGTTTTGATGTTACCGACGATGTCTAGACCATGGGCAGGCGCGATTGCCTTGTTGGTTAACATCTTAGTAACAGCGATAACTTTAGCGCTTATTAAAAAGAATTTGACCGAAGATGAAATGAGTCAACAGATTGAAAAAGAAGAAGACGAGATTAGTTTAGACGATATCCAAATTTTATAGAAAAACCAGAGGTGAAATATAAAAATGAGTAAAGTAGAATTTTCACCATCGCTAATGACGATGGATTTAGATAAGTTTAAAGAACAAATTATTTTTTTAAATGATCGGGTTGGTTCCTATCATATTGATATTATGGATGGTCATTATGTCCCAAATATCACATTGTCACCTTGGTTTATTGAAGAGGTCAGAAAAATTAGCTCACTACCAATGTCAGCACACTTGATGGTTAAAGATCCTAGTTTTTGGGTTCAACAGCTAGTCGATTTAAAGTGCGAATGGATTTGCATGCATGCGGAAGTATTAGATGGCCTAGCCTTTCGTTTAATTGATCAAATTCATGAGGCGGGGTTAAAAGCCGGTGTAGTGTTGAATCCAGAGACGCCAATTGATGTGATTTTTCCTTACATTGATCTCTTAGATAAAGTTACAATCATGACGGTTGATCCCGGGTTTGCAGGTCAGCGTTTTATTGAAGGGACATTGGATAAGATTACAGCATTAAGAGAATTACGAGAAGAAAAGCAGTATAACTATCTTATTGAAATGGACGGTTCATCTAATCGTAGCTCATTCAAACGGATTGATGCAGCAGGGCCAGATATTTATATTGTAGGTCGTAGCGGATTATTTGGTTTAGATGAAAGCATTGAGACATCGTGGGAAATCATGTCTCAGGATTATCAAGAGATGACAGGGAAAACAATAGCATAAACTAATTAACGGGGAGCAATCCCCGTTTTTCTTGGAGGAATAGCAGTGTTTGATAAAATCGATGAACTAGGCGTTAACTCAATCCGTACCCTAAGTATGGACGCAATTCAGAAAGCAAATTCAGGACACCCAGGCTTACCAATGGGAGCGGCACCAATGGCGTAT
>NZ_JCAQHY010000145.1:0-53874 GCF_059621045.1 Vagococcus sp. WN80Y | reverse complement strand
CTTCAGGTATGGACTCAACTAATCCATTGACCGCTTTTACAAGGTCAGTTTCTGGAATTTTAACCTCTAAGTCTAGTGGTAAAACAACTGTTCCATGTTATAATTTTGATACATAAATAACGCTCCTCTCTGATTGGGTTTTGTCACTTTAATCATATCAAGGAACGCTATTTTTGTGTACCCTAAAACGCAAAAAAGGGGGGATAAAAGCAGATTAATTATCTACTTATGTCCCACCCTCATTTAACTTTAGAGGATGACTATTTTAGTACAGCTATTGCCAGTGCTTGTTGAATCTGAACAATATTTTTATCTTTCCTAAATTGTAGTACCTCTGCTGGCTCAACCGCACTAGAAATCCATAAGCTTAGCTCAGCATCTAAATCAAAATGGCCAGTTGTTTCAACAGTGAACCGGGAAATTGATTTGTAGGGAATTGATTTATATTCAACTTTCTTTCCAGTGAGTCCTTGTTTATCAATAATGATTAAGCGATAATCAGTAAAAATAATTAAATCTCTCACAAGTTTAAAAGCTAGATCCACCATTTCATGAGGCATTAAAACATCTTCAAGTCGTTGTTGAACTTTTTCATTGTTAGCTCGTGAGGCATTACCCATTAATCCATCAAAAATACTCATGCGCATCTCTCCTTTGTTGACCATTTATTGTGTATTTATTAAATCATACCATGGGATTGGGCCCACTACAATAATGAAAGAGTGCTGAGCGGTTGCAGTGGGCATGTTAGTGAGTTGAGCCAGTGATATGTTTAACTAAATAAATTTTACTTTGCTCAACTTTTGGTAGCCCTTTGACTTCTCCAAAAATAGTAAAGCCATTTTTTTCATAAAATAACGGAGCCTGCCAGATCATAGTTTCGACAATCATCAAATGGCAGCCTCGTTCTAAAGCAAGTATCTCGGCCTCTTTTATCAAAGCACTACCAACACCACCGTATCTAATTTGTGTGTCGACTCCTAATAGGCTAATATGAAGATGGTTCCAAACAATTGAACCAGTTAATCCACCGAGATAATGATCGCCATCATAAGCGGCTAGCGAAACCATTTCTGGTTGATAAGCAGGAATTGGCTCAGATTGATTTAGACTATGTTGCTCCAATAATTTTGCTAATTTTTCTTCATTCTCAGTTAAGGGAATAGATATGATTATCATATGGTAGCTCCTTTTAGTGTTATAGTTTTAGCAATAAATCAAAGATTAATGGTAAGAGTGATAAACCGAATAGAATCGTAATTATGGTCAAGTGTTTCTTTTTAGTCATGACAAGATAGCCGATGTATTCACGAATGAATGCAGTTGGTAAATAGTATAGACGTGTTTTAGCCCCGACTCCGCGAGCTTTTATATCGATTAATCTAGCAAGTTTACCTGCTCGCAATAGATGATAGTTGTTAGTTGCAATGACAACCTGTTTGTCAGTTAATCCTGTAATCTGATCATTAGAACTGGCAACTCGTTCTGAAAACAGCAAATTTTCTCGAGTGTTAGTTGATTTATCTTCTAGATAAATTGTTCTAACGTCGTATTCTTGTTCCTCGATGTAATTGCTCATCGCTTGGGCCTCAGAAATTTCTTCATCTTCTCCCTGTCCTCCAGATAGTATAATAGTTGGATAATGTCCTTTTGTAACAACCTGCTTGTTATAGAGTTGTATGCCACTGTTAATTCGGGCCGCTAGAAGGGGGGTTACTTTATCCCTATTAAGTCCTGCACCTAAAATAATAATGTAATCAACTTTATAATTAATTGGGTAAAAGTTGTATAAGATTGCTGTTAACGCGAAGAGAATAAAGGTCATAGCAAAATAGATAAACGATGCATTGAGGAATCCAAATAGTTTTAATATGATAGAGTTACTAACTTTAGTGTTAACTAAAAGCAAAGTAAACTCAAATACAATTAATCCCGTTGCTATGATTAAAGGAAGCATGTTGGCAAGAGATTTGCGTTCATGTTTGAGTAAAATGCGTTCATTCCAAAAAAGCGCAATAATCATGGCGTAAATACCAAAAAGTGCTAAAGTCAGTAGTGGTAGAGAGACAGCGATAGCAAGTATTAGGGCAAGTGTATTGTTGACTTTTTCGAGGCCAATAAAGAACATCAAACTGACGCCTCCTAAAAAATACAAAAAGAAAAAACCAGTCCAAAGACTTGTTGGTTTTTGATAAATCCAATAGAGAAAGAGAAAAGTTGGAATAAAAATAAACAATGTGATAGCGATTAGCATATATGTGACCCCTTTAGCAACTTTATAGTATTAGTATAACACGCTTGCTAGAGACAATTAAAGGAAATAGAATAATCTGAAAAAATAGTTATGATAGTGGAATAATAAAGGAAATTGACGTTCAAAAAAATTTTCTAGTAGAGGGATAAAATAGGATTGGATGCGCTTTTTGTTATTGATCTTTTAGAATGCTATAAAAAAGAATAAATTTACAAATCAAAAAGTGAGAACTTTCGCTAATTATCAGAGACACCTAGTCGAAATATAAGATCATTAAGTTAAAGATTAATCCTTTTAAAGTAACCTAATTCATTTTTTTCTAGCTAATCCGTATGTAAACTATTATTCATAACTGAATCAAATAATATCCTTCTATAATTTAGTAGCTCACGAGAAGCCAGCTTACAGTTTTTGAATTGTTAAATAATAACTTTCAATTGATGTGTACTGAAAAAAATCTTCCATAAACTTTAGTTAATGAAGATAGTTGCAAGTAGACAGGGTATTCTGTTATAATACAACTATCTATTGAAAGAACGAGGTAAAGTGCATGAAGAACTAATCTTATTGTCAATTTATTTTTTATAATAAACCAATAGGATTAGTGGGCACTTTTTTAGAAACAATATAAATGAACAAAGAGGTTTCTTTGTTTTACACTTGCTAATCCTTCCATCTTAATGGGAGGATTTTTTGTCAGTTAAATAAATTGTAACAGATGAAAAATCCTTTCTTTTACATGAAAGGCAGTGATTTTATGATAGAGTTAATGCGGATATCAAACCTTGAAGTAACAATTGAAGACTATTTGTTATTTGAAGCGCGTAATTTAGGAATTAAAAAAGGAGACATCATCGGTATAGTTGGTAAAAACGGAGCCGGGAAAACTACATTATTAGATAGATTATCAGGTAAGGGAGAATACTCTGGGAGTATTTTTAGCGAGTTATCTGATTCTGATCGAGTCTACGTTGAACAAGAAGTAGAGGTCTATGATCAAGGCAATTTTACTAATTTTGAGCAAGGAGCGCTTAGTCGTTATTGGCAATCACAAGAGGGATTTGAACACCTCAGTGGGGGTGAAAAATTAAAGAAGAGAATTCGCGATGCGTTAAGTAAAAAAAGCGAATTGCTATTCTTAGATGAGCCAACTAATCATCTTGATGAAGAAAGTGTAACAGAATTAATCAAGGCATTAAAACAGTACCGAGGCGCTATTGTATTGGTTTCTCACGATCGTTATTTTTTGGATCAAATAACAACCGCCATCTGGGCTATTGAAGATCATGAGGTTAACGCTTTTAAAGGAAACTATACTGCTTACTTAAATCAAAGAGAGGCGCTTAGGGAACAACAAAGACGTGAGTTTAATAAACAACAAAAAGAAATTAAGCGAGTGAAAAAAGAAATTCAAAAACTTTCTAATTGGTCGGATTCGGCGCATTCACAATCAACTAAACAAGAGGGGTTTAAAGAATATTATCGATTAGCGGCTAAGCGGATGGATGCACAGAAAAAATCTATTCAAAAACGCTTAGAGGCTGATTTAGATAAAAGAACTGTTGAACGTGTTAAAGATGATTATCGTGTAAGCTTTCAGTTGGCAACTTCTAAGTTAAAAAGTGGCCCAGTTTTTTTAGTAGAGCAATTACAAAAGAACTTTGACGGACATGTTATTTTCGTTCAATCCGATTTTTCAATTATGTTTGGAGATCGAGTTGCCATTATTGGTCACAATGGCTCTGGAAAAACGACATTATTAAAGAATTTATTAGGGATTGAACCCTATCAAGGTAAAATCTGGCAATCAGAATTTGCTGATATTGGTTACTTAAGTCAAGAGGTATATGATTTACCAAACACTCAGTCAATTTCCGATTATTTCGATGTCAATCGTGATCAGTTAGGACAGGTTTTAACACTCTTCGTCCACCTTGGATTTCATGTAGAGCAATGGGATACGAAGATTTCAGATCTAAGTATGGGAGAACGTGTTAAAATTAAATTAATGTCACATATTATTACCCAGAAAAACGTGCTAGTGTTAGATGAGCCGACAAATCACCTTGATATTCCTGCCAGAGAAGAATTGGAGCGTGTACTTGAGAGCTATAAAGGAACAATTATATTTGTTTCTCATGACAGATACTTTAGAGAAAAAGTTGCTTCTCGGACATTGGAAATAGTCAATCAAAAAATTGTTTCCGTTTCTGAAAAAGTCACTAGTCAACCTACAGATAAGTTGTTATTGGAGTTTCAACGAGATGAATTATTATCAAAACTTTCAGTTTTGCCAAGTGGTGGGCAAGAATATCAACAAACTAGTGAGGCTTTTGAACGTGTTATTAAGCAGTTGAGAGAAATATAGTCTTACAATGGTAGACAAGTTTCTGGTCAATCACGGGGGTGGTTTGCTAAACTAAGTTTAAGTAAAACGAGAGGGTGATTTAAGTGACGCAAATTTCGACCTATATTCAAACAATTCCCGAAAAATGGCGAGATTCCTATGTAAAACTTGATAAGATAATCGATATAAACATTCCAAAGGGGTTTGAAAAAGTAATGCAGTATGGTATGCCGAGCTATGTGGTTCCTTTAAGTAGGTATCCCGATGGTTATTTGAATCGTAAGAATGAGCCTCTTCCTTTCTTAAGTTTGGCAGCTCAAAAAAATTATTTGTCTCTGTATCATCTAGGGATTTACGCTGATAAGGAGTTATTGGCTTGGTTTGAAAATGAATATCAAAAGCAAGTTCCAACGAAGTTGAACATGGGGAAAAGTTGTTTACGATTGAGTAATCCAAAGCATATTCCCTTTGAGCTGATTGGTGAACTAGTTAGCAAAGTGAGTGTTGATCACTGGATTAATCTTTATGAGCTAAAAAAATAAACTTAAACACTGTAACGGAAATACTTACCGCTACAGTGTTTTTAATAATACCACCTACTACTTTTAGTCTATCTATAGGTATTGGCTATAGAATTAAAAAAAAAAGCAATTAGTCAAATAGATTTACCTGAGATATAGTGAATGTATAAACAAGAACGGGAGGTTTTTGAATAAAATGGATAAACAATGGTTAGATTTAGCAGGTGATGTTTGTGTAATTACAGGTGCTGTAGGTGGCATGGGAACTGAGATTTGTAAAGAATTTGCTAAACAAGGAGCAAACTTAGTTCTAGTTGACTTGAATGGTGAAAAATGTCAAGAATATGCAGAAGAACTAGTGAAGGACTATGGTATTCAGGCCATTGGTGTATCGTGTAATACAACAAGTGAGGAAGCGGTAGATGGCTTAGTTGCTAAGGTCAAACAGACTTTTGGTCGTTGTGATGTGTTAGTTAATACGGCTGCGATTTTAAAATTTTGTCCCTTAGAAGATTTACCATTGGATGAGTGGAAATTAACACTAGATGTCAATTTGACTGGTTATTTTCTAGTTTCACAACGAATTGGTCGATTAATGATTGAACAAAATGCAGGTAGAATGGTTCATATTTCAACAATAGCATCTAAAAGCCCTGAAACATACAGTGGGGCGTATAGTTCTACAAAGGCTGCAGTTAGCATGTTATCTAAGCAAATCGCGGCAGAGTGGGGTCAATTCGGGATTCGTAGCAACGCTATTCTTCCTTGTTTTGTTAAAACTCCCTTATCTAAAAAGTTTTATGAAGATAAAGAAGTTGAGTCAGGTCGCGAACGAATGACCGCCAATCGTCGTATTGGAGAAACAATTGATATTGCAAATGCTGTTTTATATATGGCGAGTAATCGTTCAGATTATTCGAATGGAGCAGAATTGACGGTTGAAGGTGGTTATAATGTCATGCTTGGTGATTTAGTTCCTAGACCAGGTGGACGTCGCAATTTTGCGATTGAACAACATGAAAAATCAGTAGAGAAATAGAAATGAATAAAAAGTCGATTGGGGTAGTTTACATTACCCAATCGGCTTTTTTAAATAAGGTGTTTATAGTAGGTATTTTCTAGTACATATTGCTTAAAATGATACACAACTGGTGGCAAATAGATATTTTTTGGAATGGCAAGGTAAAAGATACGTTCCCAGCTGAGATTCACAATTTCAATTTTTTTTAGGGGCAAAGAATCTAATAATGGCATATTCGGAACAATAGAAATACCAAAACCTTGACTGACAAAGCCAGCAATTACCTGGTCTTCTTCTACTTCAAAAGCGATTTTTTGAGTTAGATTAGCTTTTTTAAACAAATCGTTTACGATGGATCTAAGACCACTAGATTGTGAAAAAGCGATATAGGAGTAATTAAGCGTGTCCCTCAAATCAACAGTTTCTTGCTTAGCTAGTGGATGATCTAGTGGAACAATTAGAACAAGCTCTTGTGAAGCGATAGGAAAAAAATCAATGTCGTCTTCTTCCTGAACGTAGGAACAAAAGCCTATATCATATTTTCGTTCCTTGATACCTGCAATGATTTCACTTGTTACGCCTGAGTGGAAAGAAAAATCGATCTCTTTATCATGGTTTTTAGCCAAATAGTTACGAACCAGTTCAGGTACAAATGAGGTGCCGAGAATTTGTAAAAAACTAAGCTCAATTCGACCGAAACCACTACTAATTTTTTCAAGGGTATCAATACCTGTGTCTAATGTTTGTAATGACTTCTCGACATACCCTTGGAAAACCTTCCCTTGTTTTGTGAGGATAACATTACGACCGTCTTTCTCAAATAAGCGAACACCTAATTCATCTTCAAGCAAGGAAATAGCATTACTTAAACTAGGTTGTGTAATGTTTAACAATTTGCTTGCGTTTGTGTAATGTTGAACATTTGCTAGGGTTTCAAAATAGCGTAAGTGGTGTAAATTCATAGTTGTTTTCTCCTAAAGTTAACCTGATACTGTCATCATAACAAACAACTAGGGATAAAAACAAGTTAATCTATTCGATTTATCTATAGATTAACTAAAAAAAACAATTAGACGTTAAAGAAAACAGAGTATAGTATGTGAAGTATAGAAAGATAAAATTTTCACATGGTGAGTTGCGCACACTTATTAATGAAGATTATCTGGGCGAATAACAGACTAATCCAATTAACAATTATTAAAGAAGGAGAGTTTATCATGAATTTAGCAGGAAAACGTGTACCATTAACTATCAGTTCTTATACATTAGGAATGGAAATTGATTTTGAGGAACGAGTAAAAGTCGCTAAAAAGGCAGGGTTTGATGGAATAGGCTTACGAGCTGAAACTTATATGTTGGCGGTTAAGCAAGGGTATTCAGATGCGGATATGCTTCGTGTTCTGGAAGAAAATAAGATGGAAGTATCTGAGGTTGAATACATTACGTTGTGGGCTGACCCGAATAAGACGAAAGAAACGCCTGAAACGTTGTTGCAGCAATTTAAAGAGCAAACGGTTTTCCATATGGCTCGTTTATTTAATGTCGGTCATATTAACTGTGGTTTAATGGAGCACTATTCTCAGGAAGTATTAGCACAAGCGTTTAAAGAGTTATGTGATCGAGCAAAAGAGCTCATTATTGGGTTAGAATTTATGCCTTATAGTGGTGTACCAGATTTGGCATCTGCATGGGAAATAGTTGATTTAGCGGGCTGTGAGAATGGGATGTTGATTTTAGATACATGGCATTGGGCTAGAGCTAATCAAACCGCTGCAGATTTAGTTGGAATTCCAAAAGAAAAATTTATTTCAGTTCAAATCTGTGATGTTTTGGAAAGACGTTATCCAGAGACTATTTTGCGAGATGAGTCAATGCACGATCGTTTAAGCCCTGGTACTGGTTGGGGAGATACAGTCGGTTTCTTAAAAGCAATTAAAGAACATGGTATTGAACCAGTTGTTATTGGCACAGAAGTGATATCTGACCCGATTTTAGCGATGGGATATGAAGAATCAGCCGCGCAGAATTATGCAACAAGTATTAAAGTGATTCAGGAAGCATGGCCAGAATTATTGGCATAACAATATAAGGAATCAAGAAAGAGGAGGACATACATGGAAGCGAGAATTTCAGGAACAACTGGCTTATTGGGGTTAATCGGTAGTCCAGTCGGACACTCTGGTTCACCAGCAATGTATAATTACAGTTTTGAGCGTTTAAATTTGGATTATGCTTACCTAGCGTTTGACATTAAGGTGGATCAAGTAAAAGAGGCAATTGGGGCAATTAAAACCTTAGAAATGCGTGGTTGTAATGTGACAATGCCATGTAAAACGGCTGTTGTTGCTTATATGGATCAGCTGTCACCAGCAGCAGAAATGGTTGGAGCGGTTAATACAATTGTTAATGATGATGGGAAATTGACAGGTCACATCACAGATGGACAAGGATTTATTGCAAATTTGAAAGCTCATGGTGTCTCGGTTGTAGATAAGTCTGTCGTTGTTTTAGGAGCTGGAGGTGCGGCAACAGCAATTCAGGTTCAATTGGCTCTTGATGGAGCAAAATCGATTGCTATTTTTAATCAACGGGATGACTTTTTTGCTAACGGTCAAGCGACAGTTGAAAAAATTGAAAAAGAGGTTGGTTGTAAAGTGAGCTTATCTGATTTGGCCGACCAACCAGCTTTAGCTCAAGCCGTTTCTGAAGCAGATATTTTAATTAATGCTACAACAGTTGGCATGGGTAGCGAGTCTAAGGAGTCTCCGATTAAGGATAAACATATTTATTACCCTGAATTAGTGGTAGCAGATGCTATTTATAATCCAGCCGTTACTCAGCTTTTAAGTGATGCGGCTGCTCAAGGCTGCCAGGTTATTGGTGGAAAAGGGATGTTACTGAGACAAGGAGCGGAAGCTTTTAAATTGTATACAGGATTGGAAATGCCAGTTGTCGAAGTAGAAGAAAAATATTTTTCATAAAAAGAACACCTGTTCTATCTTAGTCAATTAATTGGTTGGGATAGAACAGGAATGTTTAAGTTATTATTTAAGAGATTAGGAGAAAACAAATGAATAAGAGCAAATACTATTTAACAGCATTTTCATTATATTTTACTTATTTTATTCACGGTATTGGGGTATCAATTATCGGGCAGTACAAACAAGATTTTGCTGGAGTTTGGGGAGCCGAAAAAATTGCTGATGGTTCTTTCGATGTTAGTGCTGTTTTGGGTGTAATAGCAGCACTTGGTTTAGGACGATTAGTCAGCTTGCCGTTTTCAGGCCCGTTATCTGACCGTTTTGGTCGGAGAGCATCTGGTTTGATTGGAGTGGGCCTCTATACTATCTATTTTATGGGGGTTGCCTTTTCTCCGTCAATGCAAATTGCTTACGCCTTTGCCCTAATTGGTGGAGCAGCCAACTCATTTTTAGATACGTGTGTCACGCCTTCTGTCTTGGAAATATTCCCTGAAAATGGCTCAGTAGCTAATTTATTTACTAAATTTTCTATTTCAATTGGTCAATTTTTGCTACCGTTTTTCATTGGGATGGTTGCGACAATGGGGATGTCCTTTAGAAGCTTGTTTATTATTGCAACGGTCTTGATTGCAATTGATGGTATCTTAATTGCAGTCTTACCTTTTCCTGAGAAAGAAGTGGAAGAAACATCTGAAAAAACCACTACTGGTACGAAGGATGGTAAGATTAAGTTTAATTTATTGACTATTGCAGTTGTGATGATTGGATTTACTTGTACCTCTACTTTTCAACTATGGTTGAATTGTAATCAGGAATTAGGTAAAATGTATGGACTAGCTGATCCATCGAAAATTCAGTCTTTTTATTCAGCAGGTACTTTTGTAGCGATCCTATTGACAGCGTTTCTTATTAGTAAAGGCCTAAATGCTACAAAGGTCTTAATAATTTATCCAGTTATTTCATTTGTTATGTTATTAGTGACGTATTTTGTCCAAAATCCTATTATTACGTTGGTTGCCGGTTTTGTTTTAGGTTATGCAGCCGCGGGTGGAGTCTTACAAGTAGCGGTTTCTACGGCTGTCAGCATGTTCCCAATGCATAAAGGAAAGATGACCTCTATCGTCATGATTGCTTCTAGTGTTGCAAACTTTGTTATTTTAACGATTGCTGGTATGATTACTAAATCTGGCGGAGTTGATGGACCTAAGTATGTGTTACTATTTAATGCAGCAATTACATTAGTCGGAATTTTACTAGCTATTTACGTTAATTTGAAAATCAAAAATCAAGAAAGTATCGTAACAGCACAAGCAAAGGCTGCTTAAGTCTATAATAAAAAAGAGAAGAGGAGGAGAACCGTTCTCTTCCTCTTCTCTTTATGAAGTAAAGGTGTTAGCTAAAATGAAATGCTTAAATTTTAAGGTGGCCGCGGTTAATTCTTGTCCTTTTAAGCTAGCCAGATAGATATATCGAGGGCTTAACTCATCTTTTAAATTAATTATTTTAACCTCATAAGAATTAATTGTTTGAATTCTTGGCATTAAGGCAATACCGAAACCTTGAGAAACGAAACCAAGCATAGTATGATCTTCCTCAACTTCTACAGTGATGCTGGGAGAGACAGCTGCGGATTTTAATAAATGATCGACATGAGGACGTAAGCCACTGTCTTTATTAAAATGAACGAACTCACAATTTTTTGTTTCTTTTAGCCAAATAGAGTCATGTTTTGCTAAGGGATGGTCGATTGGAGCAACTAACACAATTTCTTGTTCAGCTAAAATAGTATAGTCAAGAAGTTCACTTTTTTTTATTTTAGAGGTAATTGCTAAGTCAATTTCATTTGATAACAGCAAATCAATCATTTCAAAGGAGTTACCTTGAGCAAGGTTAAATCGAACAGCTTGATTGTTCGGTAAAGATTTGAAATGTTTGATTAAATTTGGTACTAAGTAGGAACCAGCTGTATAAATGAAGCCAAGATCTACGATACCTCTTTCCGGACTGATAAGTTCTTTTAGGGCTTGTTCACCAGTTGCCAGTTCATTTAGTGCAGAGGCAACATATTTATAGAAAAATTTACCGTAACGAGTGAGCCTGATGTTGCGTCCAACTTTTTCAAATAATTTAGCATCTAATTCTTTTTCTAATTCGGACATTGAGTGACTTAAATTCGGCTGAGTCGTATTCAATAGTTCTGCTGTGCGAGTCATGTGTTGTAAATCAGCTAAGGTTTTGAAATACTCTAGTTGTCTTAAATTCATTTAATAACCCTCCAATTTCGATCGATAAATTTATTTTATCAGTTTGCTTAATAAAAAGCATTAGATATTTATTGGTTTTAGAGGTAAATTTAAATTATCTTAAGTAGTGAAAAAGTGAGCATGTCAAAAAATACTAGTCAAGGAGCTAATAGTCATGAAAATAGCCAAAAACAAATACATGTCATTAATTGGGTCGATGTACACTAATTTCATCTTTCAAGGGATGGCAGCAATAATTTTAGCACAAAATTTGCCTGCTTTAATGACCGCATGGGATGCTAGTTTACAAGAAGTGACTCTTGTTATGAGTGGGATTGGGCTAGGTCGAATGGTGATATTGTATTTCGCCGGGTATTTTTCTGATAAATATGGCCGAAAAAAAACGGTCCAATTGGGTATTATTAGTTATTTCTTTTTTTTCTTAGGAATGATCATTAGTCAAAATTACCTTCAGGGCTTATTCTTTTCTCTGTTTGGTGGGTTTAGTAATGCTTTTCTAGATACAAGTACTTATCCAACTTTAGTTGAAGCTTTTCCAAGTGAAAAAGATAATTGTTCATTGAGCGTGCTAAATAAAGCATTTATTTCAGTAGGGCAGTTTATCTTGCCATTTTTTACTCGATGGTTGTTAACAAATCAATTATATTTTGGTTGGGTGTTTATTGGATGTGCAATTTGTCTAGCTATTAATTTGATTTATCTATCTCGTAAGACGTTCCCGCCTCTGATCAATGTTAAGGAGGAGTTAAACAGTGTTGAAGAGATTTTAATTTCCACTCACAAACCAATCTTTAAATTTGAAGGTGTGGCGCTTCTTATCTTTAGTTTTACGTCTGTTTCAACATTTAATATTTTCATTTTATGGGTTCCAAAGTTTGCAGAAACTTTAAAATTAGTAAACCAAGCTGATAGTCTAATTTTTGTCAGTGTTTATAGTTTGGGTTCGTTTATCTCTGTTTTTATTACTTCAATATTAGTGAAAAGAGGTGTCAGCTCAACACTTATGCTAATGGTCGGTAGCTCATTTTCATTTCTTTTTCTTCTTGGAATGACTCTTTTCCCGAGTATTCCAATGTTTTTCTTAGCTTCTGCTGGAGTTGGAATTTTTGCAGCAGGAGGAATTTGGCAAATAGGCTTAGCAATCTTACTCGATTTGTTTCCAAAACGTAAAGGGAAGACAACAAGTTATTATTCGTTAGCTACTTCAGCCTCAGTGATGATAACGCCGTATATAACAGGCTTATTAGGAAGTACCAGTATTTCAACGATCTTTTGGTATAACATTTTCTTGACAGGAATTGCTGTGATAGCTTCTTTAGTAGTGAATTACCGATACAAAAAAATTATGGGAACGAACTTTGTGGTTAAACCGACATAACCTAGATTTAGCTTTGTTTTCCTATTTTCAGGTTAAACGATACAAGTGCTTTTGTGGTTAGAATTAGTTAAAATGAAATAGACGTAGTAACACGTCTTGTTTAAAAGAGTGCGAAACATAATAAGATTTTCGTGTTCTTTTTTCAATATATACATGAATTATATTTATTGAAAACTACATAAATATACATTAGTATTTATATATCAGTTGTCATAGAATAGAGATGAGTTGATTGTGAAAAAAATAATAAGAAGGAAATTAGGAGGCAATCATGAGTAATTATCAAGCAATCTTTGAACCGTTAACCATCAAACGAATGACCCTGAAGAATCGAATTGTAATGCCACCAATGGGAACAAACTTTGCCAATGTTGATGGGACATTTAGCCATGAACAATTAAGCTATTATGAACAACGTGCCAAAGGCGGAACAGGACTGATTACGTTAGAAAATGTTTGTATTGCGTATCCAATGGGCACAAATGGTGCCCGTCAGTTGCGAATGGATAACGATCAGTATATTTCTGGGCTTTGGGAATTTAATGAAAAGATGCATGCTTATGGTGCTTGCACTTCTGTACAAATTAATCATGCGGGCGCTTCAGCCTATGGATTACGTTTGGATGGAGCGCAACCAGTATCATCATCAACAATTCCCTCTAAAAAAGGTAATCCTATTCCGAGACCATTGTCAGAAGAAGAAATTAATCAAATTGTGATAAACTATGCTGAGGGAGCACTAAGAGCACAGCGGGCTGGATTCGATTGTGTAGAAATTCACGCAGGGCATTCTTACTTGTTAAGTCAATTTTTGTCGCCACTGTATAACAAGCGGACAGATAAATTTGGTGGTTCGGCAGAAAATCGTGCTCGGTTAACGACATTAGTTGTTGAAGCTGTTCGTGAAGCGGTAGGGCCATTCTTTCCCATTTCGTTGCGTTTTAGCGCAGATGAGCTGTTGGAAGGGGGGAATACGTTAGAGGACACCTTGGATATTTTAGCGTATTTTGCTGAAGAGGTGGACATTTTAAATGTATCTGCTGCTTTGAATGATAGTTTGCAGTATCAAATTGATAAGATGAACCTACCAGATGGCTGGCGGTCTTATATGTCAAAAGCGGTAAAGGATCGTTACCCAGATAAATTAACCATTACCTCTGGAAATGTTCGTACGCCTCGAAAAGTTGCAGAACTTTTAGAAACAGGTCAAGCTGATTTAGTTGCGATTGGACGGGGCTTAATTGCTGAACCATTTTGGGTAAGCAAAGTTGAAAACGGACAAGAAGCGTTGCTACGACACTGTTTATCTTGTAATATAGGGTGTGCTGATCATCGGATTGCCAAAGCTCGCCCAATGCGGTGCACTGTTAATCCCGATTTATATGAAGAGGATGTTTATAAAATGAAAACAGTCAAGCATTCAACTAAGATGGTTGTGATTGGTGGTGGAACTGCTGGTTTAGAAGCAGCGGCGACTGCTGCTGAAATCGGTGTGAATGTGGAATTGTTTGAAAGCAAGCGTTATTTAGGTGGACTAGCTCATGAAATTTCTCGCTTGCCTGATAAAAAACGAATCGATGATTTTGTGACCTATCAAATCAATCGTTGTAAAGAATTAGATAATCTGGTGATTCATACCAATCATGTAGCAAGTTTGGCGGATATTGAATTAAGAAATCCGGATATTATTGTTAATGCGACAGGTGCTAAACCACTTTTACCACCAATTGCCGGTTTACATGAGCAATTAAAACGAAGCGAACGCAAGGTTTTTTCGATTGCTGATTTATTGGAGAATATGTCAGCTTTTCAAACATTCGAAGGACAAGAAGTTGTTGTAATTGGTGGTGGCGCGGTTGGACTGGATGTTGTAGAGTACTATGCAGAACGTGGAGCAAAAAAAGTTACTATTGTTGAGATGCAAAAAGAGCTAGGCAAGGACCTTGATTTAATTACTAAACAAGCGATGATGGAAATTGTCAACAAGCATCATGTTGAGGTCTATCTTGAAACAAAATTAACACGAGTTGATGAGGAATCATTTATGGTTGAGCGTAAAGGCGAAGAGCTAGAATTAACCTTTGATCTAGGATTTGTTTGTCTAGGAATGCGTGCAGAAGCTCCATTAATGAAAGAGTTAGCTCACTATGCAAGAAATAATAACGTGATGATTCATAATATTGGAGACAGTAAAGTTGCGCGGCGAATTATGGAAGGAACGAGAGAAGCTCGAGATATTTTACAGGCAATTGATGTTTTAGAAGCGAGTCGGACACAAAAGTCGCACTATGAGCAAGCAAAGCGTTTAGTTCGAAACTAGATGCATATTACAAATAAAAAGAACGAGGTTGACTGAGATGACAGAACGTTTAAATGGAGAAACATTATTGATTGGCTTAATGGCGACACCCATTCGACATAGTTTATCGCCAACGATGCACAATGAAGCGATGGCAAAGTTAGGCTTAAATTATGCTTATTTAGCTTTCGAAGTAGGTAATACTGAATTAGCTGATGCTGTACAAAGTATTCGGGCCCTTGGACTACGTGGATCCAATATCTCGATGCCGAATAAACAAGCAATCTTGCCCTATCTGGATGAACTATCCCCAGCTGCCGAATTGGTTGGAGCGGTTAATACAGTGACAAACAAGGATGGGAAAGGCCACTTGGTCGGACATGTGACCGACGGGACTGGTGCAATTCGAGGGCTTAAAGAGGAAGGTGTTGCTGTTTTAGGTACAATTATTACACTGACTGGGGCAGGTGGAGCTGGAACAGCTATTGCAATTCAGGCTGCTTTGGATGGAGCGAAGGAATTACGGATTTTTAATGCGGCTGATGCTCATTTTGACAATGCTAAAGAAACAGTTAAAAAAATTAATCAACATACTAAATGTGTAGCAACAGTCACTGACTTAGCGGATCAGCAAGCGTTTAAGCAATCGATTGCGGAAAGTCAGATTTATATTGATGCAACAGGAGTTGGAATGAAACCATTAGAAAGTGAAAGCCTAATCACTGATCCAGAGATGATTCGTCCTGATTTAGTCGTTTTTGATGTTGTTTATATGCCAAAAGAAACAAAGCTATTAAAATTTGCTCGTGAGCATGGTGCGAAAAAGACAATTAATGGCTTAGGAATGATGCTTTATCAAGGAGCAGAAGCTTTCAAATTATTTACTGGTGAAGAAATGCCAGTTGACTATATTCGTGAATTGTTGTTTGATTAGTATAAGGAGATGAAAGGAGCTGTCTAGTTGATGGGAGTAATGATTAAAAATGTAATGATAGGTGAAGGAAAGCCTAAAATAGCAGTGCCGATTGTTGGGAAAACAACTGAAGATATCTTGAGTGAAGCAAAAAAGTTATCGTTCTTAACATGCGATATTGTTGAGTGGCGGTTAGATCTATATGAGGAGATTACGAATTTTAAGCAAGTTGCTGAGCTGTCACATGAACTAGCCGAGTTGCTGCCTGATATCCCGTTATTACTGACTTTTAGAACGTTGGAAGAAGGGGGCACCCGAGCGTTTGATACTACTGATTATTTTAGGTTATATCACTATCTTATTCAACATGGAGCATGTGATTTACTTGATTTAGAGCTATTTATGAGTGATGGTCAAGGAATAGAATTGATTGAACTGGCCCACGCTCAAGGTATTAAAATTATTATGAGTAATCATGATTTTAAGCAAACTCCTTCTAAAGAAGAGCTTGTTAAGCGATTATCGTTGATGGCAGAAAAAGGGGCAGATATTTGCAAGATAGCTGTTATGCCACAATCACCAGAAGATGTTTTGACCCTATTAACTGCCACTAATGAAATGAAACGTGTGACTGAGCGACCAGTTGTTACCATGTCAATGGGACAATTAGGCTTGGTTAGTCGGATATTTGGCGAAGTATTTGGATCTGCTATTACCTTTGGTGCAGCAAAGAAGAATTCTGCGCCGGGACAATTACCAGTGGCCGATTTAGCCGGTTTACTAAATTTAGCCAGTTGGCAAGAGAACTAATGGTTATGATATTATTGTAAAACAGGGAGTGAGACCAATGTGTTTCACTCTTTTTTTGATGTCTGTACAGTTTGCAGAGAGTCAGTTTAGTTTTATTGACCTGCCACTTAAAGGGGTGTAAAATTTGCTTAACAAGGGCAGTTGAGGTTAAAAAAAGTTGTATTTTCGATAGGAGGAGATGTTTTGGTTAAGGCAATTGAGATAACTCAGTTAAGTAAGCGGTACAAAAATAAGTTGGCTGTCAATGAAGTTTCACTTGACATAGAGCAAGGTGAAATTTTTGGATTTATTGGGCCTAATGGAGCGGGGAAATCAACGACCATCAAAATGATGCTAAACATGATTTTCCCAACGAGTGGCAATGCTCAGATATTTGGTTTTGATTGTGTCCGTGACAGCGTGGCGATTAAAGAAGTGACAAGCTATGTCTCAAGTGATGTTCGGTATTACGCTGGGATGACATCTCAGGATATTTTTAATTATGTTGCAGAGTTTCATCACATTAAACAGGCCTCCAAAATAATTGCTGACTATTTAGATCTGTTTGATGTTGATCCTCATAAAAAAATCTCTGAACTATCTTTAGGTAATAAGAAAAAGATTGCTATTATTTCCGCTTTAATGCAACAGCCTAAATTAATGATTTTGGATGAACCCACTAATGGCTTAGATCCGATGATGCAGCACCGGTTGTTTGAGGTTTTGGAAGAGAAACGCCAGAATGGAATGAGTATCTTTTTGTCTAGCCATGATTTACACGAAATTCAAGCTCACTGTGATCGTGCGGCATTTATTAAAAAAGGTGAGATTATTGCTGTTGAAAGTATTAGTAAAGAGATTGTTGGTGGCAAGCGAGTATCATTAAGAAGTACAACTGTTAAGGTAGCCGAATTAAAGTTGCTTGGTGCAACTATACTGACTCATAAAGAGGGAGCGATCGAATTTCTTTATGAAGGCAATTATAAAGAATTGTTGGCATACTTGGCAACTCAAGAGATTGCGGATATTGCTATCCATCCGTTGGAATTAGAAGATAAGTTTTTATCAATGTATGAGTGAGGTGAAAAGAATGACAATTTTGAAAATGGAATGGCAAACGGGTCGCAAAGGGTTAATTTTATGGAGTGGAATTGTCGTGGTCGTTTTAACATTGTTTATGAGCGTTTTTCCGACGATGCAGACGAATGTTATGAAAGAAATGTTGGATACGAAATTAGGGGGATTGCCTGATAGTTTACTAAAGGTTTTTCATTTAAACGATGGACCTAGTCTTTTAGAGCCGATTGGATACTTTGGATACGTCTTCCAATACCTATTTATAGCCGCTAGTGTTTATGGCGCATTATTAGGTAGCAAGGCGTTGGTTAAAGAGGAGAGCGAGGGGACGATTGAGTTTTTATATGCTCAGCCTATTAGCCGAATTAGAGTTGTTTTACAAAAGTTTGCCGCATGTTTAAGTTTGTTGGCAGTTTTCTGGCTGATAACTTTCATTAGTAGTCTAGTAGCGATTATTTTCTTCAATAATACTAGCACGACAACACGAGCAATTACTCAGGATTTGCTCAAGATTATGTTGCCTGAGTTTTTTGTTTTGATATTCTTTTTAGCGCTGGGCTTTCTTTTTTCTAGTTTACTTCGTTCTGTTAATCAAAGCACAGGTCTATCATTAGGATTGGTGTTTGGCTTTTATTTACTAGGAATTCTTGGTGATTTACAAGATAAATTAAGTTTATTTAAAAAGTTGTCACCTATGGCGCAAGGGGGGCCAGCTAATCTATTGGGTAATGATTTTGCATTTCCTTTGATAATCATTCTTATTGTTGTTAGCTTATTATGTTTAAGTGGTAGTTTGGCTATTTATAGTCGGAAGGATTTACATATATAGCTTAGGATTATGAGTAAGTCATTTTTCTAGTCGGGATAAAAAAACTGTCGTTATAAATTCAAAGTAGTGGGAAAATATTTGTGAGCGGTTTATAATTTGAGGTGAACTATCAATAAATAATGAAAGGAAGTAGAATGGCAAAGAGCTATCCGTATTTGGCCTTTAAACAAGCAAAAGAAGCACTAGACTATTATGAACAAGTTTTCAGTGCGAAAAATTTATACCGTCAACCAGTGGCAGAAGAACAAGCGGAGCAATTTAAACTATCATTAGACAGCCTCTCTGAAACGACGATTCATGGTAGTTTTGATGTACTTGGAACAACCATCTTTTGTTCAGATGCGTTTGGTTTTGACGTTGAGCCTAGTCGTCAAATTTCAATCATGCTTGATTTAGATTGGGAGGATCCGCAAGCAGTGAAGGAAGCGGATGATTTTTATCAACATATTTTGGATTCTGGTGAAGCAACAATCACTATGCCTTATGAAACACAATTCTGGGGTGGTAAGATGGGACAGATTTCTGATAAATACGGCATTAATTGGATGCTACATGCCCAACCTTATTCAAAAATCTATTCACAATAAGAGGATATTGTTATGAAATTAGTCGTTCCATTTCTAACTTTTTCAACAGAAGCAAAAGAAGCCATGGCTTACTATGCAGAAATCTTCCCAGATAGTCAGATTTTATCGCAAGTGGCTTATCCGGATCAGCTGGAGTTACTAATGAATGGTCAATTACGATTAAAAGAATTGGATCTCTACTTCTTAGATATGGGGGAAACTTATCAGGTGCCAATTGAGTGGGGAATTTCTCTTTACAGTGAACTGGACTCTAGTGAAGAATTTTATGCCATCTTCAATCCAATTGCTGAAGAAGGTGTTGTTATCATGGGACCAATGCCGATTGGTGATTTTCAACTGGCTACTTGGGTAACTGATAAATTTGGTGTAACATGGTAGTTTACTTGTCGCTAGTAGTGCTGTGAAAACAATAGAGGACGAGATGAGAGTGTCAAACTGTCATCTCGTCTTCTAATTTGTTTTTTAATCATTGCCATTCAGTTATATCTGCGACAGGTAGCCGATAAGATTGGTAACCTTTTTCAGCGGCCTTACCAATCGAAATAATTACAAGTGGCAGATATCGTTCAGAGTCTAGTCCTAAAGCTTCAGCGAGTTGGTCCTTTTCAAAGCCACCAATTGGACAAGTGTCAAAGCCGTATTTTCGGGCTGCTAACATCAGGCTCATGCTAATTAACCCACCATCTAATAAAACAGTATTTTTGATATACTCAGTATTAATAGATTGATAGTATGCCGTAATTTTTTCGATTTGTTGGTCACGAATTTCTGGTGTCATAGTACCATGGTCAACTGACCCTTGCATAATTTTAGTTAAGTTTGTTTGTGGCTGGAGATCGCCAAAGATACAGATAAGGGCTGCTGATGTGTCACACTGCAATTGGTTAAATTTTAATAAAGGTTTGATTTTTTTCTTTGTTTTTTGCGATTCTACCACAACGAAGCGCCAAGGCTGCATATTTAAAGAAGAAGGGGCACTCGTTGCATCGATTAAAATCTGAGATAATTCTTCTTTTGTTATCTTTTTACGTGTATCATAGCGACGAATTGATCTACGACCTAGCATGATATCATCTATGGATGTTTGTATCATAATAGTCACACCTTTCATAGTTGCGTGTTTTTCTTTTAGTTTATCATAGATTGACCAATTTGTTTGCTCTCGGAGTGAATAGTCGCCTAACAAAACAATAATTTGTTATAATGACAGTAGAAAGTGGGTGGAAAGATGCAGACTAAATTAGTTGTAATTTCGATTGATGCAATGGGGGCGGAAGATTTAAAGGGAGACTTGGTAGCCACGCCAACTTTAAAAGCTTTTAGAGAAGAAGGGACTCATGTGAAGGCAGTTGAGGCGATTTATCCTTCGTTAACTTATCCCTCACATACGAGTATTGTGACAGGTGTTTATCCGCGTACCCATGGCATTATTAATAATACCAAGTTACAAACGGATGTTAGTTCACCTGATTGGTTTTGGTATCGTAAAAGCGTTCAGGTACCTACTTTATATGATGTTGCACATGAACAAGGGTTAAAAACGGCAGCTTTTTTATGGCCTGTCACAGCCAAAAGTAAAATTGATTACAATATCGCTGAGATATTTCCAAATCGAATTTGGACTAACCAGGTTTTAGTCTCGTTACAAGCCAGCTCACCGTTATTCTTGTTTGAAATGAATCGAAAATACGGAAAATTACGTAAAGGGATTCGTCAGCCGTATTTGGATGATTTTGTGACAGCCTGTGCTATAGACACCTTGAAGACTAAACAACCTGATTTAACATTAATTCATCTTGTTGACATGGATAGTCAGCGACATGCTCATGGGGTGACATCTCTAGAAGCCCGTCAAGCTTTTTTGAGACAAGATGAACGAGTAAAAGCTATCATTAATGCGACAAAAGAAGCGGGTACCTATGAAGAAACGGTGTTTGCGATTCTAGGTGACCACTATCAGCTAGATGTGTCAAAAATGATTCGCTTGAATCATGAGTTTGCTTGTCGTGGGTGGCAAGAAATTGGAAAATTGAGAACAACTAAACGTGGGTGGCAAGTCTATGCTAAAAGCTGTGATGGCTCCACTTACATATATTGTGAACAGGAATCAAGCATCACTACAAGAGAAATTCGTGAAGTGGTTGAATCGATTGAAGGAGTTGAAGCGATTTATTCGACTGAAGAGGTCATTAAACAGGGGGGCGCTAGAAATTGTACATTTATGGTAGAGGCTAAAAAAGGGTATTACTTTAGTGATGAATCTGTTGGGCCAACAGTTGAGAAAGTCAAGGTCAAAGAGATTGGGTTACCTAACCGATACAGAGCAGTACATGGTTTTTCTCCTAAAAAAAGCAATTATCACACAACTTTAATGGTGAAAGGTCCTGGAATAAAGTCGGGATTTCAAATTGAGCAAGCTCGTCTTGTAGATGAAGCTCCAACGTTCGCGCGGATACTAGGTTTAACACAGTTTCCGACAAAAATAGATGGAAAAGTTATTGAGAAGATGTTTGAATAGGCAATCGATTAAAGGGAGTAGACGGGATAGTTTAGATAAAATGGTTAGCTTAATAGAAAAAGGAGAATTTAATGAAGTTTACTAAAGAAGAAAAAAGTTGGATTTTGTATGACTGGGCTAACTCTGCCTATTCATTGGTGATTGTAACAGCATTATTACCAATTTATTTTAAAGTAGTCGCTGGAAATAGTGGTATATCAGAAGTTAACTCAACTGCATTTTGGGGGTATGCATCCTCAATTGGGACATTAGTGGTTTCGTTATCCGCCCCGATATTAGGAACGATTGCCGATTATAAAGGGCTAAAGAAGAAATTTTTTAATGTTTTTGCTTGTTGTGGGGTGATTATGACCTTCGCTTTGGCTTTTGTTCCAAATCATAGTTGGCTAGCATTATTAGTGGTTTACATTATTTCTCATGTTGGATTTTCAGGAGCAAATGTCTTTTATGATGGGTTTTTAGTAGACGTTACTACAGATGAACGCAATGATAGGGTATCATCTTATGGGTACGGATTGGGCTATATTGGAAGCGCGTTGTTATTTGTTGTTGTGATGATTTTACAAGTTTTTGGTGCAAAATCATTAGGAACTGAATTTGTTACTAAGTTAAGTTTTATTTTAACAGCGCTATGGTGGGGGCTATTCTCGATTCCTTTCTTTAGGTATGTTCATCAAGTTCATGGCATAGAGCGTGAATCAGCACCAGTTAGAGCCAGTTTGAAACGAATTGGTGAAACCTTACGTGATATTCGTAAATATCAGCATATCATGTTGTTTTTAATTGCTTATTTCTTTTACATTGATGGTGTTGATACAATTTTTACTATGGCAACAGCTTTTGGAATTGACATGGGAATCACTTCAACTACCTTAATCATTATTTTATTAGTTGTAAATATAGTAGCATTCCCTTTTACAATTCTTTATAGTTATTTTGCTAAAAAGTTTGGAACAAAGCGCTTAATTTTAGTTGCGATTGCTGTTTATATTTTAATATGTATTCTGGCTATGTTTATGACAAAACCACTACATTTTTGGATTTTAGGTGGATTAGTAGGGACGTCTCAAGGTGGAATTCAGGCTTTAAGTAGGTCGTATTTTGCAAGGATTATTCCTAAGGATCGCTCGAATGAATTTTTTGGTTTTTACAATATCTTTGGTAAATTTTCGGCTGTTTTAGGTCCACTAATCTTTGGGTTAATGACTCAATTGACTGGTAAATCGCAATACGGCATAGCTAGTTTGATTGTGTTGTTTATAGTTGGCGGATTACTGTTTTACCGTGTGCCAGAATTGAATACAAGTAACAAATGATAATGGTTAATGGATTGTAAATTACCGAGAAACTTTCAAAAAAGAATGAGAATGAAGAAAAAATGATTGACAAGGATTTTTTTTAAGGCTATACTAAGAACAATTCTTATTTGAATAAAAAGGAAAGAGTGATAATTATGAATTCGATAATAAAAAACGCAAAACTAAATAATTATTACTTTAGCTATTTTAGATAAGTTTGTAGCCATAAAACATTATGGGTGCAAACATCACATGTTTGTATCTATGATGGCTAAGGGATTTTTGAGACGACCAAGCCACATGGATGAAAATCTACGGTGGCTTTTATATTTTTGTTAATGATGCTTATATTTTTAAGCTAACAAGCAAAGACGTTTACCGTAGATGTTATCTAAAGGTAAACGTCTTTTTCTATTGGTTAACTGAAACTTACAGAAAGGAGATTAGAAAATTAATGATAACAGGAGAGACGAAGTTAGCGGCTGTCTTGGCTACGCCAATTAAACACAGTATTTCACCATTAATTCATAATACAGCTTTTGCTGAATTAGGTATTGATGCTGTCTACTTGGCTTTTGAGATAGGCACAGCAGAATTGGCGGAAGCCTTAGAAACGGTCAAAACCTTTGGTCTTATGGGAGTCAATTTATCGATGCCAAATAAACAATTAGGCTATGAATTAGTTGATGAAGTGTCAGAAGTTGCTCAACTAGTTGAGTCAATTAATACAATTGTTAACAAAAATGGCAAGTTGATTGGCTATAATACAGATGGCTATGGCTTCATGCAGAGCTTAAGAGACGAAGCCATTGAGTATGTGGGACGTAAACTTACGATTTTAGGTGGTGGCGGTGCTGCCATGTCAATTATTGCCCAAGCAGCAGTTGACGGTGCTAGAGAAGTGGTCGTTTTCAATCGGACTAGTAGTAGTTATGATAAAATCGCGCAAAAACTAACACAAATTACTAAACAAACAGGTTGTTTGATGAGATTGTTACCCATGGAGAATCATTCATTGATGCAAGAGGAAATTGGCTCTAGTGATCTATTAGTTAATGCAACAAGTGTTGGGATGAGTCCAAATGAACAGGACAGTATCATCACAGATGGTAGTTGGCTTAAACCAGAATTAGCGGTTGCAGATATCGTGTACCAACCGAGAGAAACACGGCTACTGGCCCTAGCTAGAGCTCAAGGCTGTCAAACTGTTAACGGATTGGGAATGTTGCTCCACCAAGGGGCGTTAGCTTTTGAATTATGGACAGGGCAACCAATGCCTGTTGAAGTTGTTCGTTCGGCAATAAAAAATATCTAAAAACAATAAATGGAGGATGATGTAGATGATCGTTATTATGAAACCAAATGCAACTAAAGAGCAAGTTCAGGTAGTGATAGACAGAGTAAAAAAAGAAGGTCTGGATGTCCATTTGAGTGAGGGGACCGAGCAGACTATTATCGGATTAGTCGGAGACACTCGTGGTGCTCAGGATATTGGCTTTAAGAGCTATGAGGGCGTTGAGCAGACTGTTAGAATTACATGTTCATACAAATTGACAAGTCGTGAGTTTCACCCAACTGATACAGTTGTTGATGTTGACGGGTTGAAAATTGGTGACGGAAGCATGGTGATGATGGCAGGTCCATGTTCAATCGAGGGATTAGACCAGATTATGGAGTGTGCACGAATTGCTAAAGAGGGTGGTGCAACGGTTCTACGTGGTGGAGCGTTTAAACCAAGGACATCTCCTTATGCCTTTCAAGGGTTAGAAGAAGAAGGATTGAAATATATTCGTCAAGCGGCTGATAAATACGATATGAAAGTTATTACAGAGGTTATGGATGAGGCTAATTTAGAGCTTGTGTGTCAATACACTGACATTATTCAAGTCGGCGCTCGTAATATGCAAAACTTTAAATTACTTGAAGCAATTGGGGAAACAGGTAAGCCAGTTGCTCTAAAAAGAGGGATTTCTGGTACGATTGATGAGTGGCTAAATGCGGCAGAATATATAGCTAATCGTGGTAATTTTAACATTATGTTCGTAGAGCGAGGGATTAGAACTTACGAAACAGCAACTCGAAATACATTGGATTTAAGTGCGGTGCCTGTGATTAAGAAATTGAGTCATTTTCCAATTATTGTTGACCCGAGTCATGGTGTCGGTGTTTGGGATTACGTTCCTCAAATGGCTGTAGCTGGTGTTGCCGCTGGAGCAGACGGCTTGATTGTAGAGATACATCCAGAGCCAGAGAAAGCTTGGTCAGATGGTCAACAATCATTAAATGAAAAAACGTACTTGAATATGATGGAGCAAGTTCATATTATTGAAGAGGCAATGAAGAAAGTGAATGCGATCAAATTAATTTAAGGAGTGAGTGGATGAAATTGGCAGTTACTTTACCTCACCATAGCTATGATCTGACGATTGAGTCTGGTTCACTAGCTAATGTGGGTCAGTGGGTCAGTGAATTGTGGGAGCCTCAACGAGTAATGGTAATTACCGATGAGACCGTTAAAGAATTGTACGGAGCTCAAGTGGTTACCAGCATACGTCAGGCTGGTTTTGAGACACAGCTTTTTGCTGTTCCAGCAGGAGAAACAAGTAAGAGCTTGAGTCAAGCAGAAGAATTATATGATTGGCTAGCTTCCCAAGGAATGACACGTAAGGATGGCATAATTGCTTTAGGTGGCGGAGTTGTAGGTGATTTGACAGGGTTTGTTGCTTCTACTTTTATGCGGGGAGTACATTTTTTACAAATCCCAACAACTTTATTAGCGCAAGTGGATAGCAGTATCGGGGGGAAAACTGCTGTTAATACCTCATCTGCCAAAAATTTAGTTGGAACATTTGCTCAACCTGATGGGGTCCTAATTGATACAGATACGTTAAAGACATTAGCCCCTCGTCGTGTCCGTGAGGGAATTGCGGAGATCGTGAAGTCGGCTGCCATTGCTGATTATGATCTTTGGCAACAGCTCAGTCGGCTGCCAAATGAAGAAGCGCTCCTTGAAGAGGCTGAGGCAATTATCACTGCCTGTTGTCGTGTGAAACGTCAGGTTGTTGAAGAGGATGAGTTGGATACGGGACAGCGTTTGATTCTTAATTTTGGCCATACTATCGGTCATGCGATTGAAAATACTGCTGGCTACGGTGTCGTTACACACGGAGAAGCAGTCTCCATTGGAATGATTCAAATGAGCCGAGTAGCTGAAAATAAAGGCTTGATGCCACAAGGGGTAACGGACCAATTGAGTGATATGGTTACAAAGTTTAACCTTCCCATTACCACAGAACATTGGTCGGAGGAGGCATTGTATTTGGCTTTAACCCATGATAAGAAGACAGCTGGGACCGCCATCAGAATTATTTTATTGGAGCAGTTAGGTCAAGCAAAAATTGTGACAATCCCAACAGAAGAGATGCGGGAATTCTTAATAAAAATGCTGTGATAAAAAGGATAAATGATAGGAAGTTATTTACGAAGGAATAAATTTTTTGACGAATTGTGATAAATCATCAAAAAATTCGAATAATTAGTTAGACAGAGTGAAATTAGGAGGAAATACGATGAGATATTTTACAGCGGGAGAATCACACGGACCGGAATTAACAGCAATTATTGAAGGATTGCCAGCAGGTATTCCACTATCAGTTGAGGACATTAATCAAGAATTGGCACGTCGACAAATTGGTTATGGACGTGGTGGTCGGATGTTAATAGAGAAGGATCAAGTACGAATTACTTCTGGTGTTCGCCATGGTGAAACATTGGGATCACCTATTACATTAGTAGTCGAGAACAAGGATTGGAAAAATTGGCAATCAGTTATGTCAGTAGATGCTGTATCCGAAAAGGAAAAGAAGAAGCGTCGTGTAGCTAAACCACGCCCTGGTCACGCTGATTTAGTTGGCGGTATTAAATATGGTTTTAACGATCTGCGTAACGTTTTAGAGCGGTCGTCTGCTCGAGAAACAACAATGAGGGTGGCTATTGGGGCTGTTGCTAAGAAAATGCTGAAGGAATTAGGTATTGAAGTAGCTGGGCATGTTTTAGAAATTGGTGGTGTCCGGGGTACAGTTCCAGAAAATTTAACTGTAACTGAAATTGCTAGTCGTTCAGAAGCATCTGAGGTTCGTTGCTTAGACCCCGAAGTAGATACTGAAATGAAGCGTGTGATCGATGAGGCTAAAAAGAATGGTAATACTGTGGGTGGTGTCGTAGAAGTTATCGTGGGAAATGTTCCTGTCGGCTTAGGGAGCTACACTCAGTGGGATCAAAAATTAGATGCAAAAATTGCTCAGGCAGTAGTTAGTATCAATGCCTTTAAGGGAGCTGAATTTGGTGTCGGTTTTGAGGCTGCCCGTCTACCTGGTAGTGAGGTTATGGATGAAATTATTTGGTCGGAAGAAGTGGGGTATACACGGACTAATAATAATCTTGGAGGCTTCGAAGGTGGGATGACAAATGGCATGCCAATTGTCGTTAGAGGTGTTATGAAGCCTATTCCAACATTATACAAGCCGTTAAAGAGTGTTGATATTGATTCTAAGGAAGTGTATAAAGCAAGTGTTGAGCGTTCTGATAGCTGTGCGGTACCGGCTGCAAGTGTTGTAGCTGAGGCAGTAGTAGCGACAGAAGTCGCTAAAGCCGTTTTAGATAAATTTGAAAGTGATTCTTTTGCTCGTTTAAGTGAGCTTGTTAAAGACTATCGCGAATATGTTCGCACGTTTTAATGATAGGATTTATTAATGAAGGGAAGCTGTCAAATGACAAAGACGGGGTTTAAACGAATTTTAATAGTAGGAACAGGGCTGATTGGTGGCTCAATTTGCTTGAATATTAAACAGGAGTATCCTGAATTGCTTGTGGTGGGATTGGATCAAAATCAAGATTCGCTGAATGGAGCTTTATCGGCTGGTGCAATTGATAGTATCGGACAGTCTTTCAGTGAGGAGGTTCTTAAAAGTGATGTATTATTTTTATGTACACCAGTCAAGCAAACGATCGCTTTTCTAAAAGAATTAAACTCACTCACGTTAGTTAAACCATTGATTGTGAGTGATGTTGGCAGTACTAAAGGCGATATTATGAAGATGGCAGAAATTGTAACGAATGAAAAGCTTACGTTTATTGGTGGACATCCAATGGCTGGGTCTCATAAATCTGGATTTATTGCAGCAGATATTGATTTGTTTGAGAATGCTTATTACATTTTTACTCCGAGTTCTCAGAGTACAGCAACAAACTTACATCAGCTTCAACGCTTACTCAAAGGGACGCGAGGTAAATTTCTTGAAATGACAGCGGCTGAACATGATCAAATCACGGGAGTCGTTAGTCATTTGCCCCATATTATTGCGTCTGCTTTAGTAAGGCATAATGAAGGGTTAGCTGAGCAATTGCCAATGACTAAAAAATTGGCTGCAGGTGGCTTTCGTGATATTACGCGAATTGCGTCATCAGATCCTGCGATGTGGACCGATATACTATTGAGTAATCAAGAGATACTTGTCGCAGAGATGAAAAAGTGGCAAGAACAAATGACAGAGATACTTGGGTGGCTTGAAGAGACGGACAAGGAAACTATTTTCGATTTCTTTCTTTCGGCTAAGAATTCACGAGATGCTCTTCCTAGAAGGAAATCAGGTGCGATTCCGGCCTTTAATGATTTATTTGTTCAAGTTCCAGATCATCCAGGAGAGATTGCCAAGGTTTCGGGAATTTTGGCCAAGGAACATGTATCGCTGACTAATTTAAAAATTATTGAGAACCGAGAAGATATTTTTGGTACACTACAGATAACATTTAAAAATGAACAAGATGTCAAAATTGCCTTTGAGCTCTTAACGCGTGAAGGCGGTTATACTTGTTATGAAAAGTAAGGAGCTAAGGATGAAATTATTAACAAATCAACACGGGATAAAGGGTAGCTTAGAAGTACCGGGAGACAAGTCAATTTCCCATCGCAGTATTATGTTTGGAGCGCTATCTATAGGCACGACAACTATTCGTAAATTTTTAAGAGCAGACGATTGTTTGGCAACAAAGGCCTTGTTTGAACAACTAGGAGTTAAAATCGAGGATGATGGTGAGGTTATTACGGTTCATGGAACAGGGGTTGAGGGATTAAAAGCCACGGATAAGCCGATTGATATTGGAAATTCTGGTACCACAATTCGTTTAACAAGCGGTATTTTGGCAGGAACATCTTTCACGACAACCTTGTTTGGAGATGAATCAATTGCTAAGCGGCCAATGAATCGTGTGATGTTACCGCTACAAGAGATGGGAGCAGTTTGCGAAGGTGCTAATGGGAGCGAATTTCCTCCTCTGACGATTACAGGCACTCAAAAATTGCATGGTATTACTTATAAAATGCCAGTTGCTAGTGCTCAAGTTAAGTCAGCCATTTTGTTAGCTGCGCTACAGGCTAAAGGTGAGACAGTGATTGAAGAGAAAGAAGTGACACGTGATCATACAGAGGATATGATTCGCCAGTTTGGCGGGACAATTGAGGTTGATGGAAAAACGATTCGATTGTCTGGAGGGCAAGAACTGACTGGTCAGGCTGTGGTTGTTCCAGGAGATATTTCTTCAGCAGCGTTCTTTTTAGTTGCGGCTAGCCTTTTAAATAATAGTCAGCTTGAATTAATTAATGTTGGGCTAAACCAAACTCGGACAGGGATCATTGATGTATTGAGAGAGATGGGTGCAAAGATGACTGTTACAGAGGAGGATCCCTCAAATAAGTCTGGCTCAATCATTGTTCAAACTAGTCAATTACAAGGAATAGAGATTGCTGGGGACATCATCCCTCGATTAATTGATGAATTACCTGTGATTGCGTTATTAGCTACGCAAGCCAATGGCCGGACAGTGATTCGTGATGCAGAGGAACTGAAGGTCAAAGAAACCAATCGAATTGATGCGACTGCAAGAGAATTATCGAAGATGGGCGCTAAAATAGAAGCAACAGCAGATGGTTTAATTATAGATGGGCCGACCCCCCTACATGGAGCAAAAGTAACAAGTTATGGCGATCATCGGATTGGCATGATGCTAGCGATAGCTGCGCTACTTGTTGAAAATGGTGAGGTAGAATTAGAAAAACCAGAGGCTGTTTCGGTGTCTTATCCGAATTTCTTTGATGATTTAGCAAGATTACTTGAAAGGTAGGTAAGATAATGAAGCAAATTTTATTAATTGGGTTTATGGGAGCAGGCAAATCAACTGTAGGTAAAATGCTAGCTAATCAATTAGCTGTTGATTTTGTAGACAGTGATGAAGTAATTGTAGAGAAAGCGGGAATGACTATTGCTGACTATTTTGAAAAACACGGTGAGGAAGCTTTCCGTCAATTAGAAACTGATACGTTAAAGGAGCTCGCTTCTAAGCCTGGTATTATTGCAACAGGTGGAGGGATAGTCACAGGTGAAGGGAATCGTGACGCTTTGAAAGAAGTTCACAATGTCGTCTTTCTTAAAGCAGATCCACTTGTGTCATTGGAAAGAATTATGAATGACAATCATGTTATTCGTCCTTTAGTTTTAGAAAAAACGAGTGATGAGATTGTGGATTTATTCATGGGTCGTCTTAAGTTTTATGAAGAATGTGCTGACTGGCATGTTGACACAAGTCAATTATCACCGGAAGAAGTTTGTCAAGTTATCTTGAATCAGGTATCGATAAAAAATAGTTAGAGGATGATCAAATGAAAGTTGCTTATCTGGGACCAAAAGGGTCTTTCACTCATAGCGCAACACAGGAATATTTTCGCGAAGCTGAACTGATTTCTTATGGGACTATTCCCTCATGTATCAAAGCAGTGACTCAAGGTCAAGCGTCAATTGGAATTGTGCCGATTGAAAATACTATTGAGGGGACTGTTAATTTAACCTTAGATTATCTGTATCATAAAGCTGATATTACAGTGATTGGCGAGTTGGTAATGCCTATCGCACAGCAATTATTAATAAAAAAAGAGCAATCAATAGAGTTGTCTAAGTTGACTCATGTGTATTCTCATCCGCAAGCTCTTGCGCAAAGTCAGGAGTTTATTGCTGAGTTTTTACCTGATGTTCAAGTTGTTGCGACGGATTCAACTTCTTTAGCGGCTGAGTTTGTTGCTAGTAGTGAAAATTTGACCATTGCCGCGATTGGGCCAGCAGCTTGTGGTCAGGAATATGAATTGCAAATTGCCAAGTCAAATATTCAGGATATTAGTCATAACAAAACACGGTTTTGGGTGATTAGTCAACAATCCGATTTGCGAGATGTTTCTGAACCAATTGAAAAAGCTTCTCTTTGTTTCACGATGCCGAATAACTTACCAGGTGCTTTACAAAAGGCTTTAACAACTTTCAGTTGGCGAGAGCTTAACCTAAATAAAATTGAGTCTCGGCCCCTAAAAACTACTCTGGGGGAATATTTCTTTTTAATCGATATTATTTTAACTGAAGAACAATTACCGTTATTGGAAAATGCAGTAGAAGAAATTCATTATTTAGGAGGACAGGTGAAACAATTGGGTTGTTATCATGTGAATGAGATAAAAGGTCTGTAGTTAGTGAAACCAACTGGATCATAAAGCAATGTTTAGTTGAGGATTAGCTACTGTTGAATGACTTAACTGATAAGAATAGTGACTGGCAAGTTTATTAGTTTGGCCTTTAAAATTTGTTAAGTTTATGTAGTCGTTAAATTTAGGACGATGAAGCAAGTGAGGGTGAGACGTTTGTCCGACCCTCCTTTTTAATAGGAATTGCTGTAGATTTAATTAAATTTCTTCTTTCTGCTGTTCAAAACGGTACTCTTCCTATATGCTTAGATAGGTAGATGTAGTTAAATAACGATCGAGGTGACAGTTATGTCAAGAATGGAACGATTCCATAGTCAAGGGACAGAGGAAGAGACAATAGTCCCAGAAACAGTAAAAAACAAGCAATCTAAACCACCAAAAAAACCTAAAAAAATCAAAAAACATCGTGGAGGCATAGTTCTATCGATAGGGAAGCTACTATTATTATTGATTATTTTATTGGCTGCTTATAGCTTTTATGAATATAATAAAGGGTTACGAGAGGCGAAGCATGACAAAGATTTTGCACCTCGGGAGTTCAATGATTTTTCAGGACAAAAGAGTGACAAAGATTCGATTAATGTTTTGTTTTTAGGGAGTGATTCTCGGGGAGCGGACCAAGGGCGTTCTGACACGATCATGATTGCTCACTACAATAAAAAGGACAGGACACCGAAGCTTGTATCATTTATGCGTGATACTTACGCAAACATTCCCGGCTATGGTTACAATAAAATAAATGCGTCTTATTCCTACGGAGGTCCGGAACTAGTGAGGAAAACAATCAAAACCACTTTCAATGTGGATGTTGAATACTATGCAATTGTTAATTTTGGTTCTTTTCCTAAAATAATCGACACCTTAACTCCTAGTGGTTTAAAGATTAATGCTGAGAAGGATATTGAGTTAGATGGTGTTAATATTAGCAAAGGTGAGCAAAAAATGGATGGGCATACTGCTTTACAGTATGCGCGTTTTAGAATGGATGAAGAAGGTGATTTCGGTCGTGTACGTCGTCAGCAGCAGGTAATGAATGCCATTTTTGCCCAAGGGTTATCGGCAAAAAACATACTTAACTTTCCTGAGGCAGTGGGAAAAGTTCAAGGGTATACTCATACTAATTTACCTGGAAGCCTTTATCCGAGTATAGGTAAGGATTTTCTTCTAGGTTTATCTAAGCCGCTGGAAAAATTAACAATACCAGTTGAAGATTCATGGTCTTATGGCTCATATGCTGATGCGGGAAGTGTTTTAGAAATTGACGAAGCAGCTAATAGTCAAGCAATAGCTAATTTCCTGAAGTAGTTGTGGACTCTCGATGGAACTACTTAGAAGTTTTCATCAATTAGTAATTATGGTATAGTAAAGGAACAATGTTTTGCGAATGTGTAATAAAAGTGAGGGAAATATATGAGAACTGCTGTTGTGACAGATAGTACGGCCTATTTAACAGATGACTTAAAAAATCATCCAGATTTATTCATTATTCCGATTCCGGTTATTTTGGATGGGAAAATTTATAATGAAGGCATTGATATTGAAGCGAATGAGTATTACGAGTTACTTAATAATAGTAAAGAGTTTCCAACAACTTCTCAGCCTTCTATTGGTGAGGTTTTAGAATTATTTCAATCAATTGCTAAACAAGGTTATCAACAAGTGATTAGCATTCATTTATCATCAGGTATTTCAGGGTTTGTTAATAATTTGATTTCCATGTCTCCAGGCATTGAAGAAATTCAGGTTCGTGCATTTGACTCGTTAATTACTAGCATGCCGATGGGGTATATGGTAGAAGCTGCTTTAGAAATGGCCGAGTCAGGAAAGACTTTGGATGAAATAGTTGAAAAACTAACAGTGATACGCGATCATACTGAAGCTTTTTTAGTGGTTCAAGATTTAAATATTTTGGTTCGTGGCGGACGATTGAAAAATGGTGCCGCACTTATAGCAGGCTTGTTAAAAATTAAACCTGTTCTAAAATTTGATGTGGGAAATATTGTTTTGTCTGAAAAAATACGCTCGACAAAAAAAGCGTTGGCGAGAGTTGAAGATTTGATGGCAAAAAAATATAAGAAATCTAAAGTAGACATGCAATTTTTCATTATCCATGCGAATAATTTAGCAGTAGCTGAGTTAGAAAAAACAGAGATGGAAGAGCGATGTCCAGGTATTGACATTAAAATTGGCCATTTTGGCCCAGTAATAGGCACTCATTTAGGAGAAAAAGCTATTGCTTTTGCTTGGTGTGCTAAATAATTTGCACTTATAATGATTAATTTGAATGGTTGAGACAAAAGTATCTTTTACTTTTGATTCAGCCCTTTTTTGTTATTCTTCACCTTGATCAAGAACGTACGTTCTTGATTTTCTATGAATATAAAGAAGGATATGGTATGATTTAATAAGAAATTAGTTAAAGGAGAGAGACGATGACGGAAAAAGAAAGATGTAGTTGGGCGACAAGTAGTGAATTGGAAATGGCATATCATGATAAAGAGTGGGGCGTACCAAAACATGATGATTTATTATTGTTTGAATTTTTGGTATTAGAAAGTATGCAAGCTGGTTTGAGTTGGGCAACTATTCTGTCTAAAAGAGAAACGTTACGAGAAGCTTTTGATCAGTTTGATCCGACTATTATCGCAAACTATGGACCTGAAAAAATAAGTGAGTTATTAGCTAATCCTGGCGTTATTCGACATAAATTGAAGATTGCTGCAACTGTTACCAATGCCCAAGCTTTCTTAACTATCCAAAAAGATTCCGGTAGTTTTGATCAATTTATTTGGGAGTATGTTGATAATCAAGTTATCAAAAATAAGTGGTCAAGTATTTCTCATGTTCCTTCATCAACGGAGTTATCGGTAAAAATAAGTAAGGACTTAAAAAAGTTAGGATTTAAATTTGTTGGACCAACGATTATCTATTCATTTTTGCAAGCTGCGGGACTAGTGAATGATCATGTGACAAATTGTTTTAGGTATCAAGAAATCAATTAATAGTGACTCTTTAAAGTCCTTAATTGAGAACCGTCATTTTTCGTGATTTTGATGAGATAGTTTTTGGGGTGTTTCACGTTAATATACCCAAGAAACAGCGAAAAGGTAGTCCTTTTTAAATGACTTCGGGTAGGCAAAACACTGTTTGTTTGGTATGATATATTTATATAATTTTTATTTGAATAATAATTATATAAGTAATCGTAGTAACATTTTTATTTAGATTATTTTGTGAGATATAAATAGTAGAAAAAGAGGTGGGGTATGGAGAATTACGGTGTAACTGTAAGAAAGATAAGAAAGGATAAAGGCTTTTTGCAAAAAGAAGTCTATGAAGGCGTGGTGGCTAAAAGCTTTGCTATTCGGTTTGAAAAGGGTGAAGTTATGTTACAATACGATACTTTTTTAACAGTCCTGGAACTATTAAATGTTTCTCAAACCGAATTTCATTTTATTCACCAAGGCTATTCTCCCAAAAAAGAAGAGACTCTTTGGAAGAAATTTATATCGGCTTTTACCACTAATAATAAACGACAATTAGAAGCAATTTATCAGCAAAAAAGAAGTAGCAAAATTGTTTTCGAGCGTGTAATTGCGTATTTATCACATATTACAACCATTCGTTTAGATTATTTTCCTCAACAAGATTATAAAGAAAAGCTAGTGGCACAGGAAGTTATCTACATTCAAGAGTACCTGCAAAAAAAAGAGATATGGACACTGGATGATATCACCATTTTCACTCATTGTTTATTTGTTTTTGATTATCGAATGAGTCAAGCCTTGAGGAAAAAGTGTTATCATTCATTACGAAATTATCAAGAGTATCCTAACTATCTTGAACGAATGAGCCAGTTATTAAGTCATTATATTTTGTATTGCTATGATATTGGTGAGTATCAGGAAGGGAATAGTTGGTTTGTCAAGATTCAATCCTTGCCTAGAAAGCGAGATTTTTTATCTCAATCTTTAATAATTGATTTGTGTTCTGCGTACTACTTCTATATCAAGCGTGAGTTTTCATCATCAAAAGACAAGATAGATCATTATGTAACAACCTTAACTAACAGTGGATTCCGTGGAGAAGCTGAATTATCGCTTAAAGAATTTAATGAGTTTAAAATGACTGTTGACCGGCACAGAAAATAATTCTCATCAAACTTAAAAATAGACTTCTTACTGTAGTGAGATAGTCTTTTTTTGTCAGAATGCCTAATTTTTTCGGTAATTTTCATGAATATTATAAAATCATTATTTTTCTGTCATATGTCTAATCTAGTTAGGAAATAAGGTGTATACTTAATTGAGTAACTAATTTTTTGACCATGTTTGTGTCTGAAAAGAAAAATACTGGAGAGATTAAATGCGAGTTGACTGGAAACGAAATTTATATATTGCTTGGATTGGATGTTTTTTTACAGGGGCTAGTTTTAGTTTAGTTATGCCGTTTATCCCAGTTTATATTGAAAATTTGGGAGCACCTAAAAATAAGATAGAATTTTATGCGGGGCTATCAATTAGTGTGACAGCTTTAGCAGCAGCAATAGTTGCACCTATTTGGGGAAATCTGGCTGACCGAAAAGGGCGAAAGCTGATGATGGTTAGAGCCGCAGCAGGAATGACTTTTTCTATGGGCGCGTTAGCTTTTGTGCCAAATGTAGAATGGTTGTTGGTTATGCGTTTCTTGACAGGTGTGTTGTCAGGCTATATACCTAATGCGACAGCAATGATCGCTTCTCAAGTTCCGCAAGAGCGCAATGGTTGGGCTTTGGGAACATTAGCAACAGGAACAGTTGCTGGTAATTTAATTGGTCCTTTAATGGGTGGTGCTTTAGCAGGAGCTTTTGGGATTCGGAATGTTTTCTTGATAACAGGAACTGTTTTACTAATTAATACTGTCTTGACAATCTTTTTTGTAAAGGAAGAGTTTACCCCTGTTGAAAAGAAAAATGTCATTTCGACGAAGGAAATTTTTAGCAAGGTCAAGAATCCAACAATGCTATTCGGTTTGTTTATCACAACATTAATTTTACAAGTGGGAATTACCAGTATTAGTCCAATCTTAACACTTTATATTCGTCAACTTGGTGGAGCTAGTGGTAATATCTTGTTTGTTAGCGGATTGATTGTGTCAGTAGCAGGTGTTTCAGCCTTTGTTTCATCACCACTTTTAGGTAAACTAGGGGATAAAGTTGGCAATCAAAATGTCTTATTAGGTGGACTAGTCTTTTTCCTATTGTGCATTTTTCCGATGGCGTTTGTCAAGACGCCTTTCCAATTAGGATTGCTAAGGTTCATGATGGGATTCTCAACGGGAGCCTTGATGCCATCAGTCAATTCGTTGATTAGTCGTTTGACTCCACGAGAAGGAGTTAGTCGAATTTTCAGTTTTAATCAAATGGCACAAAATTTTGGACAAGTTCTAGGGCCGATGGTTGGGTCTACTGTTGCTGCTGGTTTTGGATACGGTGGAGTCTTTATTGGAACTTCTTGCTTTATTCTTGTTAATATTGGTATTTCTCTAGTTAATTTTCGCGGTACAATCGGCAAAAAAATTAACTTTTAATCAGGATAAGGAAGGCACAGATGGAAAAGCATTTGTGCCTTTTTTAATTTGCTGGGAATAATAGGATACACTATTTATTCTTCTGATACTAATCGATTCAAATCGTAAATACCACTAGCCGTTTTCCCGATCATAAGGGTTGAGATGGTTAGAATATCATTCGCAAGTTGGTTAAAGCCAATAACTCTACAAACCAGATCATCTACCCTCCATTCATTAATCAGTTCATCAAACTGTAGTAACGAGTTGATCTCTAAAGTTTTGTTAGTCTCGGTTTCCACTCGGAATTTAATAACTTTAGCCGTTTCACTAGGTATCTTTTTTGTTTTGTAGTGAGTTTCTGTAAGCTTAATATTGTGATTGACATTAGTTGCATAATCAACGACATCATCAATGAATGTTTTAACTTTAAATTGAAAATTACCTCCCCGAAAAATAGGAATGATCCATGAGGATTTCTCAATCAATTCTAAATGTGCCTCATTTAACCCAGCCGTACCAATTACTAAAGGCTTATTTAGTTGGATGGCATAATCGATTATCGACTCAAGATTATCTTTGTGAGAAAAATCGACAATAACATCAAAATGTTCAGATATTGTGTCTAATTGGTTATAATTATAATATAATTCGTTATTTCTACAAAGCCCTGCAACAATATCGACATCCTTACGACTATTAGCAAATTGTAAGGCTATTCGGCCTGTCCTTCCAGTAATTCCACTCCACAAAATAGTTGTTTTCATTTCTAAGCCTCCTAGCTACAATGACTGTTAATTAACTAATATAAAAAGACTGAGACTATGCAGCTGAGTCTCAGTCTAAAATAAGTGCCAATTACTTGAGTTTAATTTGTTATTATTGATCTGTTTGCTTTTTACTTGGTTGAGAAACTTCCCCAATGATAATCACAAAAAGTGCAATTACGATAGATCCCATGACTGCTTGTGGGAAATTGTATAGGCCGTGATTTAGAGCAGCCCCAAGGTAGGCAACAATTTGTCCTAAAATCAATGACCATGCTAAAATTATTAGATAACGCATATTGTAACACCTCTCTTCACTAGCTTATTTTAGCACAAAGCTAGGTGGAGTGAAAGTAAAAGAATAGTAGTCTGAAAAATAGTGACAATCATGGGTGAAATCTCATTCTTAAAAAATTACGAATGACTGTTTTCATGTTATAATAAGCATTAAAGTGGAGAGGGAGGGAAAAGTGGCATGGAAATTACGCAATTACAAGTGATGACCGCCTATTCGCTGTTAGCAAGTACGATTCGAATTGATGATCTTGTAAAAACAGCTAAAGAACGTGGATTTAAATCTCTCGCTATTACGGATTTAAATGTAATGTCAGGTGCTGCTGAGTTTTACCGTACCTGTCAAAAGCACCAGATAAAGCCTTTAATTGGTTTAACAATAGAATACCGCGAGACCTTACAATCTGATGAGGATGTTCGCTTGATCTTATTAGCAAAAAATCAAATAGGTTATGAACAACTATTGAAAATTTCCACTGCGAAAATGGAATTAGAAGCAAATCAGCATTTCTATTTTCAGCAATTTGCTGAATTGTTACATGATTTAGTGGTCGTAATACCAGATGAACAATCAACAATTACCACACTTTATCGCGAGCAACGAACAGAAGAGCTAACAGTAAGCCTTAATGAATTAAAAAAAAGAGTGGATGCTGACAGCTTATTTGGCGGAGTTTCACTACATGAGGAAGAGCCGCGAAAGCAACACTGGGTAGAAATTCTTACAGAGCATCAAATTAATGAGGTAGCTTTACAAGAAGTTCGATATTTGAATCCAAGTGATGATTTTTCTTTACGTGTCTTAAAGCACATTGATGAAGGGACTCGTATTGGACCCGAGCATCTTCAACAAACAGGCTCATATTTTTTGTCAACTACAGCTGATTTAGAAGAGAAGTTTCGTGTTAATCAGGTCTTGTCGGCATTAAAAAACACTCAAAAAGTAGTGGATTTATGTCAATTTGAAATGATGTTTCATCAAACGCTATTACCACATTTTGATGTACCAAAAGCTGAAAATGCTGCGAGCTATTTGCGAAAAATCTGCCAGGAGGCTTTGCCGAAACGCGTTCAACAACCTGATCACCGCTATGCCGAGCGTTTAGAAATGGAACTATCAACCATTAGTGAGATGGGTTTTGATGATTATTTTCTAATTATTTGGGATGTGATGAAATTTGCTGCAGATCGTCAGATAGTGATGGGGCCAGGGCGTGGCTCGGCAGCTGGGTCTTTGGTATCATTTGTGACGGGAATTACTGAGGTTGATCCGATTGAATATGATCTTCTTTTTGAGCGATTTCTTAATAAAGAACGTTACACAATGCCTGATATCGATTTAGATATACCTGATAACAGACGAGAAGAAGTTCTCCATTATGTGAGTCAAAAGTACGGTCATCATCAAGTGGCGCAAATTGCTACCTTTGGGACGATGGCGGCCAAGATGGCTTTAAGAGATGTTTGTAGAGTATTTGGTTTGTCTCAAAACGAAGCAAATCAATGGTCAAACGCAGTTCCGTCAGTTTTGAAAATCACCCTAGAAGAAGCATTCAAACAATCTCATAAACTTCAGCAGTTGGTAGAAGAAAGTGAACGTAATCGTTTGATTTTCGATGTGGCAGTTAAAATTGAAGGATTGCCCCGTCATGTTTCAACACATGCAGCTGGGGTTGTGATTAGTGACCAAGATTTGACAGGATTAGTGGCACTGCAACTAGGCTCCAACGGTATTCCGTTGACTCAGTTTACAATGGGAGATGTAGAAGCAATAGGGCTGTTAAAAATGGATTTCTTGGGTTTGCGAAATTTGTCAATTTTAGATGATACGATTCAACAAATTAAGCGAGTCTATAAAGAAGAGATTATTTTAAAGGACTTACCTATGGACGATGATAAGACTCTTGCGATTTTTCGTAAAGCTCAGACTGTTGGAGTCTTCCAATTTGAATCTTCTGGAATCAAAAATGTCTTGCGTAAGTTAGGGCCAACTTCAATTGAAGATGTTGCTGCCGTGAATGCTTTGTATCGTCCTGGACCAATGGAAAATATTGATTTGTTTATTGCCAGAAAAAAGGGACAGGTGCCAGTTGATTACCCGCATCCCAATCTTAAAGAGATCTTGGATGTGACATACGGAGTCATTGTCTATCAGGAGCAAATTATGCAAGTCGTTTCCAAAATGGCTGGATTTTCTTATGGAGAAGCTGATATTCTAAGGCGTGCGATTAGTAAAAAAGAAAAGACGGTTCTTGATGAGCAACGAAAACATTTTGTTGACGGCTCACTTGCCCAAGGATACACAACCGAAGTGGCTAATCAGGTTTATGATTACATTGAACGTTTCGCCAACTATGGGTTCAACAGATCTCATGCAATGGCATATTCTTTTATTGCTTATCAGATGGCTTATTTGAAAGTCCATTATCCAGCTCCTTTTTTTGCTTCATTGCTGCATTCAGTTAGACATAATTTAGGGAAGATTAAGGAATACATAACAGAAGCTAAGCGATTTGGTTTAAAGGTTAAGGGACCAGATATTAATTCTAGTCGGTACAGTTTCTTTTTAGAAAAACAGGCGATTTTATTTGGCTTCAGTTCCTTGAAAGGAATACGTAAAGATTTTATTCGTAACGTTTTAGATGTTAGAAAAGCAGATGGGCCGTTTAAATCACTAGATAATTTCTTATTGCGAATTGACCGTAAGTGGTTGAAGGAAGATAATATTTTGCCGTTAATATACATTGGAGCTTTCGACTCTCTTCATGGTAATCGCAAGCAACTTGTGATTGACTTAGAAGGGATGATTAAGAATATTTTGTATAGTGGTGGCAGCTTGGATTTGTTATCCATTTTAAGCCTGAAAAAAGAAACGGTTGCTGATTTTTCGATAGAGGAAAAGTTGGATCAAGAGGAACAATATCTTGGGATTTATTTATCAGGGCATCCCGTAGATGAATATCAAACCTTGCGAATTGTCAAAAATGCCCGATCAATTGATCAGGTTGAAGTGGGGAAACGTGGTAGTTTGTTAGTTTATAGTCGTCAGATTAGAGTTATCCGGACAAAAAAGGGCGAGCAAATGGCCTTTATCGAAGGAAATGACGCGACAGCTGAAATTTCTGTAACCATTTTCCCTCAGCTTTATCGCAGGATAGGGAATGACTTACATGAAAATAAAGTATATTTTGTTGAAGGGAAGGTGGAAAGAAGCACTTATAATCAAGCGCTCCAAATAATCGGTGAGACAGTTGTTCTAGCTGAAAGTTTTAAAGAAACTATTGGTTCTAAGATTTGTTACTTAAAAATTAGTAACGGTCAAGAAACCCGTGATGTCTTAGCAGAAATCAAAGAGACATTAAAAAAATATCCAGGAAATAATCCAGTGATTATTTTTGACGAACAAAGTGCCCAAAAAATTGCGTTATCTGACGAATATTGGGTAAAAGAAAGCACAGAATTAAAAAATGAGTTATCCTATTTAGTGGATAAAAAAAATATTATTTTTAGGTGATAGATGGTTTATCTACGTGTTTTCATGTTTTTTCATGATTTTTTCTTTTTTACAAAGACTTTTCATTTAAAAAATGGTAGAATGAATTCGAGGTTTAAGTATTAAATACATTTAACCATCTGTTCCAAAGTAAGTTTAAAATAATTATTGAGGTGAAAGTTGAATGAAACGTATCGCTATTTTAACCAGCGGTGGAGACGCCCCAGGAATGAACGCGGCTATTAGAGCAGTTACCCGCAAAGCCATCTATGATGGATTAGAAGTATACGGAATTAATTATGGTTTTGCTGGCTTAGTAGCCGGGGATATCCGTAAATTAGAAATTGCCGATGTTGGCGATAAAGTGCAACGTGGGGGAACCTTCTTGTACTCAGCTCGTTATCCTGAGTTTGCTACAATTGAAGGGCAACTAAAAGGAATTGAGCAATTAAAGAAATTTGGTATTGAAGGCCTAGTAGTCATTGGTGGCGATGGGTCTTATCATGGTGCATTAGCACTAACTAAACATGGATTCCCAGCTGTTGGAATACCAGGAACAATCGATAATGATATTCCTGGTACTGATTTTACGATTGGATTTGATACAGCAATCAATACCGTATTAGAATCTATTGATAGAATTCGTGATACAGCAACTTCTCATGTTCGTACGTTTATTATTGAAGTTATGGGACGTAACGCTGGTGATATAGCACTTTGGGCAGGCGTTGCTGGTGGTGCAGATGACATTATTATTCCAGAGCATGAATTTGACATGGCTGCAGTAGCTAAGAAGATCAAAGAAGGCCGTGATCGTGGTAAAAAACATTGCCTAATTATTTTAGCTGAAGGTGTAATGGGCGGTAATGATTTTGCTAATCAATTAGCAGAATTCGGTGATTTCCATGCTCGTGTATCAGTTTTAGGGCATGTCGTTCGTGGTGGTTCGCCTTCTGCGCGTGACCGCGTTTTGGCTAGTAAATTCGGCTGGAAAGCTGTCGAACTCTTAAAAGCTAATCAAGGTGGTCTATGTATTGGAATTCGTGATAATGAAATCGTCGCAACAGATATTGTTGATACATTAGAAAATGGCAAACATCAACCTGACTTGTCATTATATACACTAAATCAAGAGATTTCTTTCTAGTTAACGGTAATACCTTTAAAGTAGTTATTAAATAATTTGAATATAGGAGCGTTTATGTAATGAAAAAAACGAAAATTGTTTGTACAATTGGACCAGCTAGTGAAAGTGTTGAAATGCTAGTAGATTTAATGAATGCGGGAATGAATGTTTGTCGTCTTAATTTCTCTCATGGAGATTTTGAAGAGCATGGCAATCGAATTAAAAATATTCGTGAAGCTTCTAAAATTTCTGGTCATCGTGTCGCGATCTTGCTAGATACAAAAGGTCCAGAAATTCGGACTCATGATATGGCTGGTGGTCAAAAAATTACCATTACTAAAGGATCAACTGTTCGTATTGCAATGAGTCAAGTTGAAGGAACGCCAGAAAAATTCTCTGTTTCTTATGAAGAATTAATCAATGATGTTGAAGTTGGGTCACATATCTTACTTGATGATGGTTTAATTGATTTAGAGGTAGTTGAAATTGACAGAACAGCTAACGAATTAGTAACTGTTGCCCAAAATGAAGGTTTATTAGGTAGTAAAAAAGGCGTTAACGTACCAGGTGCTTCTATTAACTTACCAGGTATTACAGATAAAGATGCTGCTGATATCAAATTTGGTATTGAGCAAGATGTTGACTTTATCGCAGCTAGTTTTGTTCGTCGTGCAAGCGATGTTCTTGAAATTACAGATATCTTAGAAAAAAATGACGCAACTAATATTCAAATTATTTCTAAAATTGAAAATCAAGAAGGCGTAGATAAATTAGATGAAATCTTACGTGTTTCTGATGGTTTAATGGTTGCTCGTGGTGACTTAGGGGTAGAAATCCCGACTGAGGAAGTGCCTATTGCTCAAAAATTAATGATAAAAAAATGTAATGAATTAGGGAAACCTGTTATTACAGCTACTCAAATGCTTGATTCTATGCAAAAAAATCCTCGTCCAACTCGTGCGGAAGCAAGTGACGTGGCTAATGCTATTTATGATGGAACAGATGCTATCATGTTATCAGGTGAAACAGCTGCTGGGGATTATCCAGTTGAAGCAGTTAAAACAATGACAAGTATTGCTGAGCGTACAGAAGAAGCGCTTGTTGATCAAGATGCTTTTGCGCTTAAAAAATACAGTAAAACTGACATGACTGAGGCGATTGGCCAATCAGTTGGACATACTGCTCGTAACTTAGGAATTAAAACAATTGTAGCGGCTACAGAATCAGGCCATACAGCGAAAATGATTTCTAAATACCGTCCAAAATCTCATATTGTTGCAATTACATTCAGTGAACGCAAAGCTCGCGGTTTGTCATTAACATGGGGTGTTTTCCCAACAGTTACAAGCAAACCAGATTCAACAGATGATATGTTTAACTTAGCAACAGATGTTTCTAAAGAATTAGGTTTTGCTAAAGAGGGCGAATTAATCTTGATTACTGCTGGTGTACCAGTTGGCGAACGTGGCACAACAAACTTGATGAAAATTCAATTAATTGGTTCTAAATTGCTTGACGGTCAAGGGATTGGTCGCGAATCATTTATCGGTACGTCTGTTGTAGCTAATTCAGCTGAAGAAGCTAATAAAGCTGCTGTTGAAGGATGTGTCTTAGTAGTTAAAACAACTGACAAAGATTACATGCCGGCGATTGATTTAGCAGGTGCATTAGTAGTTGAAGATGGTGGCTTAACATCTCATGCTGCTGTCGTTGGTATTGCAAAAGGTATTCCAGTGATTGTTGGCGCTAAAGATGCAACTACAATCATTGCTAATGATACACTTGTAACAATTGATCCACGTCATGGAATGATTTTTAGTGGTGCAGCTAGCGTTTTAGCATAGTTTAATTCAATAATAGGAGCTAGGAAGATTATTCTTCCTAGCTTTTTTCGTATGCACTTGTTTTAGGTGAAGTGAGCCGATTTATTAATAGGAAACTTGTGATTTTATTGAGAAGATATAGCCAATTTAACAGGAAATTCAATCGTTTTATGGTAGAATGGAAGAAGTAGTTTTGAGCTGGTAGCAAAAATTTGTTACTTAGCTTATTTTATGATAGAAAGAGTGTGAACTGGTGAATAATAAACATAATAACGGGATTCCTTATGGTCGACATATCATCTCATTAATTTGCGTGGCAATCATTGCTGGCGGAGGTGCCTATCAACTAAATGAAATTAAACATGAGCGGGCTAGGATGAACGAGGTTAACCGTTATCCCCATTCTTCTGATCTGGAAAAAGTAGATAGTACTTATGAAACAATTATCTCAAAATATGTGGGAGATATTGATAAAGATGCCCTTGTTGATGGGGCGATTAAAGGAATGACCTCTGCGCTAGATGATCCGTATTCTGATTATTTTAGTGGTGAAGACGCTGAGAGTTTAAACGAAACCATTGATGGAAGCTTTCAAGGGATTGGAGCAACTATGTCTATAAAGGATGAGCAACCGGTTATTGCTGAACCACCGATGAAGGATTCGCCTGCTGAAAAAGCGCGTTTAAAAGCGGATGATATCATTACTAAAGTTGATGGCAAGGAAACAAAAGGTCGGAAATTAGACGAAGTAGTTGGAACCATTCGCGGGAAAAAAGGAACAGATGTAACACTGAGTATTTTACGTGGTGAAGAAAACTTTGATGTGACTATCACAAGAGATGAAATTCCGCTAGTAACCGTTAAAAGTGAGTTAGATGAAACGGAGAAAACTGTTGGTAAAATTGTTGTCACAAGCTTCACTAGTCACACAGCAGAAGAGTTTGAAGAGGCTATCAAGGCTTTACGTAAAGACGGAGCTAAGTCATTTGTTATTGATGTTCGTTCAAATCCAGGAGGGCTACTTGATCAAGTGGCAATCATGTCTAGTATGTTCTTAAAAGATGGTAAAACAATTGTTAGTTTTGAAGATAAGGAAGAAGAGAAGCAAAGTTTAGTAGCAGGTAAAGAACTTGATAGAGGCTTTAAGGTTAAGGAGCCAACGGTTGTTTTAGTCAATGGTGGAAGTGCGAGTGCCTCAGAAATTTTTGCAGCGGCCCTTAATGAATCGGCTAAGATTCCTGTTGTCGGCAGTAGTAAGACCTTTGGTAAAGGAACGGTTCAGACTGTTAATCCTTTAGAAAATAATAGTGATTTAAAGCTGACGACAAGTAAGTGGTTAACACCAAAGGGAACATGGATTCACGAGAAGGGGTTTGAACCAAGTGTTAAAGTCGATCTGCCTGCATATTATGAGTCTAATCCGATAGATCGCGAAGCGACTTATGAAGAAGGGGCGAAGAGCCCAGCGGTGAAAAATCTAAACTTGATATTAAGTGGGTTAGACGGAACGGTTTCAGCAGAATCAGATACTTATTCAGTTGAAACGGTTAAAGCAGTTGAAGCCTTCCAAACAGCTGAAAGCTTACCAGTAACTGGAAAAGTTGATGCTGAAACAGCCGCCGCATTAGAGTTGAAACTAGCAACCAAACTTTTTTCAAAAGATTTGCCTTATGAGAAGGCTTTGGAGGAAGTAAAGAAAAGTAAGTAGTTAATTCGTCAGGTTTTTGATATAGGAACGTATGAGAGGCGTTATCTTGGAAATTAAGTGAAGGATGGGAATGACAGATGAAAACACGACTAATAGAAGTCACATTGTACTGGCTTAAAATGATGGTTTTAGCTGGTGTCTTGGTGATGATAATTCGGGGGTTCGTCTTCATTCCGATGGCTGTTGAAGGAAATTCAATGGCTAAAACACTGCGACAAAATGATCAAATTGTTTATGAGAAATTCTCTCGAATAAAACGGTTTGATGTCATTATTTTCAAGTTTTCCGATGGCAACACTTATATTAAACGTGTAATTGGTATGCCTGGTGAGCATATTCAATATGTTGATGATGAACTTTTAGTTGATGGTGAACGAGTTGAGGAAGATTTTTTGGGACAAGCTAAGATTAAGCGCAGCAGTAATCAGTACACGACTAACTTTGATACGGCTGATATTTTGTCGAGTAGAACTATTCCAAAAGATTCCTATTTTGTTTTAGGGGATAATCGCCGTCTAAGCAAAGACAGTCGTTCCTTCGGTGAAGTTAAGAGTTCTCAAGTGATAGGCAAGGCTCGTATGGTCTACTATCCTTTTAGTGACTTTGGCTTGATTAGATAGTGGGGCGTTGTTTGAAAAAATAGTTTAAATGACGTTCAAAATTGGGCGTCTTTTTTTTCTATTATTCTATTCCTTCATCAAGAAAATTTAGCAATTGAATAATTAATTTTTTAATCGCATTCTAAATAAGTTTACGACTCATTTCTCAAAGCATGTATAGTAATCCTATTTTAGAACGCAACAGCAGAGTAGCTACGAGGGCGTCAGACTTCTGTATGCTAAAAACTACAGGTAATCACTAGAAAGATGTGGTACAATGTGAAAGGGAATTAAGTGGTACAGGTCTTTTTTTTATCGAATTTCCACAATTTAAAGCGTACTAATTAACATTTGTTTTATTAGAGAGTTTATTTATAGTCAAAATAAGCAAGGCGTGAACTTTACCTGAATACAAGAGAGAAGTAAGGGGTAAGCGCTATATAGCAAGGAGGAATACTTAGATATGACGATTCAATGGTTTCCGGGTCATATGGCGAAAGCTCGTCGAGAAGTAACTGAAAAATTAAGGTATGTCGATATTGTATTGGAACTAGTAGATGCTAGACTGCCAATATCAAGTCGTAATCCGATGATGGATGAAATTATACAACAAAAACCACGGTTGGTGCTATTAAATAAAGCTGATTTAGCAGATGGTCGAGAAACTCAGAAATGGCAACAGTATTTTGAGGGGAAAGGTCACCGAACTTTGATCATCAATTCGAATGAAGGGCGTGGGATAAGCACGATTGTTCCTGCTTGTAAAGAAGTATTGCAAGAAAAAATTGCAAGAAAACTTGCTAAGGGCATGAAACCGCAAGCCATCAGAGCTATGGTTATCGGTATTCCTAATGTTGGCAAGTCAACATTGATGAACCGATTAATTCGTAAAAATGTTGCTAAGACAGGGAATCGGCCAGGAGTGACAAAAGGACAGCAGTGGCTTAAGGCTGGACAAGATTTAGAGCTTCTTGATACTCCTGGAATCCTTTGGCCCAAATTTGAAGATCAAGAAATTGGCCGTAAATTAGCGTTGACAGGCGCTATTAAAGATGACCTTCTTCATATGGATGATTTGGTATTGTACGCAATTCGTTTTTTTAATGAGTTTTACCCGCAAGAGCTAGCTGCACGTTATGATTTAAGTGAATCTGAAGCCGCACTTTCCGATGTCGATCAACTTCTTTTAATCACAAAGAAAAGAGGGTTTAGAGAGGATTATGAACGAGCAAGTCAAATGATTATTCGTGAAATTCGTGATGGTATGTTAGGTCGCTTCACACTTGATCGTTATGATCAGATGGAGGCAGAGGAGCATGAGTAAACCTGCTGCAATCGCTGAAATTAAAGCAAAATTAGCTCAAATTGATAAGGCAGATGATCCGTTTGTTCATGAATTAGAGCAGGATCCGCGTAAAGGGGTCGCACTGCTATTACTAGCTTTTCACAAACGTTTGGCAAAGGCTGAGTCGCTTCGGGAGGAAGCCTATGTACTACGTCAATTTGAGCGACAAGCATTAGAAAATGGTTACCAGGTGATCGCAGGAATTGACGAAGTTGGACGAGGTCCATTGGCAGGGCCAGTAGTGGCTGCGGCTGTTATTTTACCAAATAATTGTGAGTTATTGGAAGTCAATGATTCAAAGAAGTTATCTGAAAAAAAACGAGATGATTTATTTACAATTATCTGTGAAACTGCTGTGGCTGTTGGGATAGGCATAGTTGATGAAGAGATGATTGATAAGGTAAATATTTATCAAGCGACTAAAATCGCAATGAAAGAAGCAATCAACAAATTGTCATTTACTCCTGATTATTTGTTATTGGATGCGATGAAGTTAGAGGATGTGGCAATTGCTCAGGAAAGCATCATTAAAGGAGATGCTAAAAGTGTCTCAATTGCCGCTGCAAGTATTGTCGCAAAAGTAACGCGTGACCGCTTGATGACAGAATATGCTGAACAATACCCTGGTTATGGTTTTGAAAAGAATGCTGGCTATGGTACTAAAGAACACCTAGTTGGACTAGATGCCTATGGACCGTGCCCAATTCATCGTAAATCGTTTGCGCCAGTTAAAAAGTTTTTTGAATAGAATAAAGACAAAAGTTCTTTTTTTACGTATCTATTTAGGTAGAGACTAAAAGGAGGCTTTTTTTGTGGAAGAATTAGATTTTTTTATTTATCGGTTGAAGCACGTTAAAGGAATTGGAAACAAAGGATTATTAAAGATAATTCAATATGCACTGGAAACCGATTGGCAAAGGGTAACTGTGACAGAATGGATTAAAATTGGGCAGGTTAAAGCCAATTATCAACAGAGTTTTCGCGAAACATATGAGCTCTCACTCCAACAAATCCAAATTCATTGGCAAAACTATTTAAAGTCAGGTTTTTTAACGATTTTGGATGATGACTATCCAATCTATTTAAAGGAAATATACAATCCGCCTGCAGGGTTATTTTATCAAGGTGATGTAAATTTGTTGAAACGGCCAGCGCTTGCTATTGTTGGCTCTCGGGCAGCAACTGCTTATGGTGAACGAATTACTAGTAGTATGATTCCTGCTCTTGTTAAGGAATTTGTGTTGATTAGTGGTTTAGCTAAAGGGATAGATACAATTGTTCACCAACACACGATTCGACATCATGGATCTACAATTGGTGTGATTGGAGCTGGTCTTGATGTTATTTATCCTAAAGAAAATAGTCGTTTACAACATTATTTAGCTGAACATCATTTGTTGCTAAGTGAGTACCCTCTTGGAACAGCCCCTCTTCCTTATCATTTTCCTGCTCGCAATCGAATAATTGCGGGACTTGCTAGAGGGACCATTATAATAGAAGCAAAACAAAAAAGTGGTAGTTTGATAACAGCTCAATTAGCACTTGAATCTGGTCGTGAGGTTTTTGCTGTCCCAGGCAGCATTTTAGAAGAAGGGTCAATTGGGTGTCATGAACTCATTCAACAAGGCGCAAAATGTGTGATTAGAAGCCAAGATATATTGGAAGAATTTTCTTTTTTATCATGAATTTTTTATTTATTAAGGAACAAATGTTGACAAACCAGTATCATATGGCATAAGATTGAAACGATTCGTTTTATGAATAAGAGTTGTTTTCGTAATATATGAAGAGTTTATTGAAAAAGGTGGTAGTTAACTACATGGCATATAAATACATAGTGATCGTGGAATCTCCAGCCAAAGCAAAAACAATTGAAAAGTATCTGGGTAGAAATTACAAAGTTGTGGCTAGTGTGGGGCATATTAGAGATTTGCCTAAGAGTAAGATGGGGGTCGATGTTGAAAATAATTATGAGCCTCATTATATTTCAATTCGAGGTAAAGGCCCTGTTATTAAAGAATTAAAGAAATTTGCTAAAAAAGCTGAAAAAGTTTATCTCGCGAGTGACCCGGATAGAGAAGGAGAGGCTATTGCTTGGCATTTAGCTCACCTCCTGGATTTAGATTTAACAGATAAAAATCGGGTAGTTTTTAATGAAATCACAAAAGATGCGGTTAAAGCAGCATTTAAGGAGCCGCGCTCAATCAATCTTGATTTAGTAGATGCACAGCAAGCAAGACGCATTCTAGATCGCTTGGTGGGATATTCTATTAGCCCTATTCTTTGGAAAAAGGTTAAAAAAGGTTTGAGTGCAGGACGGGTTCAGTCAGTAGCGCTTAAAATTATTATGGACCGTGAAGCCGAGATTAATGCTTTTGAGCCAGAAGAATATTGGAGTATTAATGGTAATTTCTTAAAGAAACGAAAAAAATTCAAGGCTGGTTTTTATGGATTGGATGGTAAAAAAACCAAACTATCCAATGCTGAGGATGTTCAAGCGGTTACGAAACGCCTTAAAACCAAAGACTATACTGTTGAAAAAATTACTAAGAAAGAGCGGAAGCGTAATCCTGCTAAGCCCTTCACAACAAGTAGTTTGCAACAGGAAGCTGCTCGTAAGTTAAACTTCCGAACGCGTAAAACGATGATGGTCGCTCAACAGTTATATGAAGGGATTAACCTAGGAAAAGAAGGAACGGTTGGGCTGATTACTTACATGCGTACGGATTCAACTCGGTTGTCAGATGTTTGTAAAACAGAAGCAGCTGATTATATAGAGTCTGTTTATGGTAAAGAGTACTCTGTTGGAGTTAAGAAAACGGCTTCTAGTGAAAAGGGAGCTCAGGATGCCCATGAGGCGATTCGTCCATCTAGCATTATGAGAACACCTGATTCCTTGAAAGATCGCCTTGATAAGGATCAAATGAAGCTTTATAGTTTGATTTGGTCACGGGTGGTTGCCAGCTTGATGACTCCAGCTGTTCTTGATACGATGCGTGTTAATCTTGTTCAAAATGGCGTGATGTTTGTAGCAAATGGCTCCAAAATTAAATTCCAAGGATTTATGAAAGTGTATGTTGAGGGGAATGACGAGGGAAAAGAAGAGAAAGAGAATATTTTGCCTGATTTAGAAGAGGGTGAAGTCATTAAAGTGGTTGATTTAGAGCCTAAACAACACTTTACTCAACCTCCAGCTCGTTTCAGTGAAGCAACACTTATCAAAACCTTAGAAGAAAATGGAGTAGGTCGTCCTTCCACTTATGCGCCAACTTTGGAAACTATTCAAAGGCGTTATTATGTTAAGTTAGTGAGTAAGCGATTTGAGCCAACAGAGCTAGGAGAAATTGTTAATGGCTTAATTGTCGAATTCTTCCCACAGATTGTTGACGTTAATTTTACGGCTTCTATGGAATTAGATTTAGATAAGATTGCTGATGAACAAGAGCAATGGGTTCAAGTTGTCGATAAGTTTTATAAACCATTTGCAGTTGAGTTGGAAAAAGCCGAAGAGAATATGGAAAAAATCCAAATCAAGGATGAACCGGCAGGGTTTGATTGTGAGTTGTGTGGCAATCCAATGGTTATTAAACTTGGTCGTTATGGTAAATTCTATGCTTGTAGTAATTTTCCAGATTGCCGCAATACAATGGCAATTGTGAAAGAAATTGGTGTGAAATGTCCAACGTGTAAAGAGGGAGAAGTCATTGAACGGAAATCTAAGAAAAATAGATTATTCTACGGCTGTAGTCGCTATCCTGAATGTGAGTTCACTTCTTGGGATAAACCAATTGCGCGTAACTGTCCGAAGTGTGAGCACTATTTAGTTGAGAAGAAAGTTAAGGGCGGCAAGCAAATTATCTGTAGTGACTGTGACTATAAAGAAGACGTGCAGAAATAAGCGTTAAAACCTAAATGTAAGTTAAATAAGCAAATAAATACGACAGCCCCATTTTTTGAGCTGTCGTATTCGTGATTAAATATAGGAGATGTGACAATATGACAGTAGTAAATGTAATAGGTGCAGGATTAGCTGGTAGCGAAGCCGCTTGGCAAGCCGCAGAGGCAGGTGTTAAGGTCAACCTTTATGAGATGCGTGCGATAAAAAAATCACCTGCTCATCATACTGAAAATTTTGCTGAGTTAGTGTGTTCTAATTCGTTGCGCGCAAACAATATTACGAACGCTGTAGGGCTTTTAAAAGAGGAAATGCGTCGTTTTAATTCAATCATCATTGAATCTGCTGATGAAACAGCTGTACCTGCTGGTGGAGCTCTGGCGGTTGATCGTGAGACATTTTCTCAAACAATTACTGATAAAATCCGTAATCATCCTAATATTACGGTGATTGATGAAGAAGTGACAGCAATTCCTGAGGGGATCACCATCATTGCAACGGGCCCTTTAACTGCGGAGGCTTTAGCAGGTGAAATTGCGGAATTTACGGATTCTGATGGGCTATACTTCTATGATGCAGCAGCTCCAATTATTGATAAAGCGTCAATTGATATGGATAAGGTTTACTTAAAATCACGCTATGACAAGGGCGAAGCAGCTTATTTAAATTGTCCGATGAATGAAGAGGAGTTTACGGCTTTTCGTAATGAGTTAATTAATGCGGAAGTCGCGCCTTTGAAAGAATTTGAAAAAGAGAAGTTCTTTGAAGGGTGCATGCCAATTGAAGTAATGGCTAACCGTGGCGAAAAAACAATGTTATTTGGCCCATTAAAGCCTGTTGGATTAGAAGATCCAAAAACTGATAAACGCCCACATGCAGTTATTCAATTGCGTCAAGATGATGCGGCTGCTTCTTTGTATAATATTGTAGGTTTCCAAACTCATTTGAAGTGGGGAGAACAAAAACGGATTATTCAAATGATTCCAGGTTTAGAAAATGCTGAAATAGTGCGTTATGGTGTGATGCACCGTAATACTTTCATGAATTCACCAGAATTATTGGAACCGACATATCAATCACGTAAACGAGATGATTTATTTTTTGCCGGTCAAATGACTGGTGTAGAAGGGTATGTTGAAAGTGCTGCGAGCGGGATGGTTGCGGGAATTAATGCAGCTAAATTAGCTAAGGGTGAGGCACCAATTATTTTCCCTCGGGAAACAGCTGTTGGAAGTATGGCTTACTATATCACTCACACAGCGGGTAAACATTTTCAACCAATGAACGCCAATTTTGGAATTTTCCCAGAGTTGCCTACTCGTATTCGTGATAAAAAAGAACGCTATACGGCTATTGCAGAGCGTGCTATAGATGCCACCGTGGATGTTTTAGCATCTATTTAGTCCTGAAAGACTGGAGCAAAAAGTGAAAAATCCGCTCTTTTAGTTGAATCGAAGAGGACGGACGTTATCACATAATACATAATATACATGAAATAAGTGAGTTTGGGACGTAAGTCCGAAGAACCTTAAGATAGAAGACCGAAAATCGTAAAAAATGATTTTCAGTCTTCTATTTTTTAGATTATTAGGAGAATCCTCTTTGTTTTCTAGCTTACTT
>NZ_JCAQHY010000144.1:0-48844 GCF_059621045.1 Vagococcus sp. WN80Y | reverse complement strand
TGCCAAGTACAGATTTGTTTGACAAACAGGATGCAGCCTATAAAGAAAGTGTACTACCAAAAGCAGTGACTAAACGTGTCGCAGTTGAAATGGGTGCAAGCTTTGGTTGGGAACGCTATATAGGAAACGAAGGCGCAACAGTGACCGTTGATCGCTTCGGTGCAAGTGCTCCTGCTCCAACTGTTTTAGCTGAGTATGGCTTTACGACTGAAAATGTGGTAAAGACATTCAATGAGTTATAAGATAAAAATTAGAGGGTGAGACATGTGTCTCACCCTCTAATTGATTCAAAAACCGTGAGCTCCTGTTTGGAGTATGGCAGTGGGAAGGCCTAATAACTATTACACAAAAGTAACATAGACGAGGCTGATTAAACAAAAGGTTCTATTTGAGTCTTAATAAATTCGAGGCGATCAGGAACCTTTTGAGAAAAAAGTGAGGTGATAGCCACAACAATTTTTTTGTTAGGATTGACATAAATAACATTGCCGCCATCTCCCATAGCGGCATAACCGCATTCTTGATCAAGCCACCATAGGTAACCATAGGACAAATCAAATTTTTTCCAACGACTATGTTCGGTTGTACTATCGTCTACCCATGCCGTTGAGACTAGTTGAACGTTGTCCCATAATCCGTGATTTAAGTAGAGCTGACCAATTTTAGCCATATCCATTGGAGAGAGAGTTAATCCCCAACCACCCGCATTATGTCCGCTAGCATCTGCGGCCCAGCCACTAATAGTAGTTGATTGATTGAACGCCAGTTGTTCTTCTTTGGACTGGAAAACAAGAGAGCGCTCAACCTCAATCCCTAGAGGAGTGAACAACTCTGTCGTGGCAAAATCAAGCGCTGATTTACCCGTTGTCGCCGTGAGAATCCCTGATAAAATATCTGGACCAATCAGCGGAGTATATCTGAACGAGCCTATTGTCCCTCGGCCACCTAATAAATCAAGTGTAAAAGCCACCCAATCGCTACTGGTAAAATATTTTAAGTAGGGAGGAATCCAGTATCTATAAGGGACTGTCATCGTCAATAAGTCTTTAAGTGTCACCTGTTGAAAAATTTTTTCGTTCTTTTTAATAGAATGGTGCGGAAAAAACTCCACAATCTTTTGATCGATTGTTTTGATGTAACCGCTATCTATGGCTATCCCAATCAAAATGGAGAGAATACTTTTCGTGACGGAATATACGTGAATACGACTAGAAGCAGAGCAGTCATTGAAGTAGCGCTCATAATAAGGCTCCCCGTCGTTTAATACAACAATTCCAGCAATGGTTGGATAGTCCTGCTTTATTTTGCTTTCTAAGTGATTCAGAGGTTCTCTGAGCATGTTCATGTCCTCCTAGCTTTTTTTACAGGAAAGTAGACATCAGTGACTAACTCGGATTCCTCAGAAACTTGACTCGGGTCAGTGATGTAGACCTCATATAGGGCATGGCTACTTTCAAAGCCTTCTTTTTCAGCCCATTCTCTTTGCTTTGTATAGACAGAAGGAAGAGCGGAATAAGAGCCAACTAATTGTGTTTTTAAGCAGAGTCCTGGAGCAAAATCTCTGGTACCAGTCACAACTTCTTTGATTGGAATTGCGAACTCCGTGTCTAAACCACTTGGGCTAAACTCCGCACTATGAAAAAGAACCATCGGTGGTGCAAGTGGCGTTAATTTTTCCATTTGAATTATTTGGGTTAGTTGTGCGAATCCTGCGCCATAATTTTCTGCAAAGTCATGCTCTTGTATCATTTTTCTAACAGTTAAAAGGGTCATTGTTGGCACCTCGACAAGCTGAACATCGAAATCATCTAAATAGGACATGATAGATTTTCCTTGTGCTAATTGGGTTAAATCAGTTGTCAGTTGGTCTAACTTTTTGTGTGTTTGTCTGAGCTGTTTGTCGATTTCTTTTTTCTTTTTGTTTAGAGCGACATAAAGCAACTCATCTAATAGTTCGTCAGAGTGGAGAATAGCCTTAATATCTTCCAATGAAAAGTAATAATCTTTCAGCCGATTGATTAATAACATGGTTTCTAACTGATCGATGGCATAATACCGATAGCCAGTCTCTGGGTTTATTTTTTTAGGTAGTATTAAACCAATATCCGCGTAATAACGAAGTGTTTTGGTTGAGACCTTGCAGATAGTTGAAAATTCTCCAATAGTTAGCATTGAACGTCCTCCTTGTGTTCTGTCTCTTTATCTTACACCTTATCCCAAGGTGAAAGTCAAGCTGGTTTTTACATGGTTAAGTGGGCAAACTTTTGGAGCGGAATTATCATATGGTGCTAATAAAATTAGTAAGGAGAGGGCAATCATCCTGTCCTTTTTTGTGATGTCTGCCAGTCATCACAACTAGGAAAGAAAAAATTACACTTTTTGGGTAAAAAGAAAGTGGCTTTCTATGAAGAGAGCGCTTATTATTTAAGAGAGGAGGTTATGATATGGGTGATCGACAGCAAGAGTTATTGAAACAATTAATCAAACAAAGAAGTGTCAAAGAGAGTGATTTAATGACAAAATTGGCCTTAACCTCCCGCCAATTATCTTATAGTGTGGAAGCTATTAATGAGAAGCTAACGGAAAAACACTTACCGATAATAGAAAAGAAAAATGGGTATTATTACGCTAAAAACCAAGCTGCGGATTACTTAAGTATTCATCAATCTGCAAAAGATATTAGTTATTCAAAAGAGGACCGTCTTTATCTAATGGTGATACTGATTCTGACGAGAGTGGAAGAATTATCGTTAGATCATTTTTGTATTGATCTTCAAATTAGTAAAAATACAGCATTATCAGATTTGAAGCAAGTAAAAAAAATTGTAGCAAAACACGATCTAACCATCACTTTTTCGCGTAAAAATGGCTATACGATCGTTGGACAAGAATGGAATAAACGATTGGTTCTTTTTCAGGCTATTACAAAAATTTACCGAAATTATGGTGGAAATATAACGGAACTATTACTAGAAGGTTCAACAAAATACTTAATGATAGTTCAAGCTGATCTTTTAAAGATAGAGAAGTATCTCGGTGCAAAGTATACGGATGATGATTTTTATCCACTTATTTATTTCATTTCAGCTCTTTTTATTCGAATCGAACGTAATCAATTAATAGATAGAAGTCAATTTGACAGTTATGAGGAGATTGAATTTACTAAAGAATATCAGTCATTGTCTTATTTAGCGACTGATTTTCCTGAGTTACCAGAGAGTGAAAAATTATTTATTACCTTACAATTACTAAGCTCTAACGTTAGGAATAAGGGAATGGTTTCAGAGAGAGATTTACCTCTATTAGCTAATTCATTATGGGAATTTTTGATTGAATTTGAAGCTAATACTTTATTGGTTTTGGCAGATAAAAAGAACTTATTGACAAAATTGATTAATCATTTTAAACCAGCTTATTATTGGATTAAGTATCATTTACCAGTCGAAAACGTGTTGTATCAAAAAATCAGCTTAGAATATAAGGTATTACATGATTTTGTCCGGCAATCAATTACTCCTTTAGAAGTTTTTTTTAAAACAAAATTGTCAGATGAAGAAATTGCGTACATTACGTTGTTTGTTGGTGGTCATTTAGTTGACAGTGATAATCAAGAGATTGAGGCGAAAATAACGCGAGCAGTAATTTTATGTCCAAATGGAATGTCAATGTCAAAATTGTTAGAAAAAAAGCTAAAGGATATCTTTCCAGAATTTCTTTTTTATCCAGCAAATTCGATTCGTGAATATGCTAATTTTATGTTACCACATGATATTGTTTTTTCTACAGTGCCTGTTCAATCGCCAAAAAAGGTTTATGTGATTAATGAAATATTGAGTAAGAGCGAGCAATTAAACTTGAGACAACATGTGATTAAGGATATTTTTCAATTGGATTTTGAAGGGATTAAAGTAGCTGAAATAACTGAGGTAATAAAAAAATACGCAAAAATAGACAAACGTACTGAAGAAAAATGAGCGAAGAATTAGCATCGCTATTGTTAGGAGAGCGATCAGTTACTCAAGAAGCGTTTAATGACACAAATTTAACTCTCGAACAATTATTGACTGAGAATTCTATTCAAGTGATTGAAGAGGAGCTTTCTTGGGAAGAGGTTCTTAGACGAACAAGTAACCGTTTAATTCAACAAGACGTTGTTTCAAAGGCGTATCAAGACCGTCTGCTGTCTGAATATCGGGAGGAACCAAGTTATATTATGTTGCGACAACGAGTTCTTTTGCCTCATTTAGATCCACAATTAATTACTCAAAAATTAGGTGTTAGTGTCGCTGTGGTTAAATCAGGGATTGAATATAATAGTGAACGGATTTTTGTGGTCATTTTATTGACAACACCAGATAAAACAAGCCATTTAACGTGTCTATATGATGTCAATCGTTTGGCAAAAAATAGCGATTGTATTGAGAGCCTGAAGCAAGTTGGGACATCTTCTGAAGCATATGCGACCATTTTTCAGGCGGTTAATAAGGCAAGGGATTAAGTGATTTTAGTGTGTCTATCCTCTCGATTAGATGGGATAGGCGCTTTTTTTTTCATCCCAATGGAACAGTTAAAATCAACATTTTTTGTGAATAACGGAAATAGTTATTTGGGTTATTATACCGTATGATTTAGATATGGAGCTAGTTGCCTCATTAAATAATAAAGGAGCAGGTGCATGTTAAAAGAGTATATAAAAGAAGACTTAATTTTTCTTAATCTAGATGTGTCTGATAAGAATGATCTATTTAGTAAATTATCTGACATATTATTAGAGAAAGGGTATGTGACGGAAGGATTTTGTCAATTCCTTACCGAACGTGAAGAAAGTTATCCAACTGGATTGGATTTGGGTGACTATACTGTGGCAATCCCTCATGGCAATCCAGAGTATATTAAGCAACCATTTGTGTCGATTGTTTCATTAAAAAGGCCAATCCGTATGAACAAGATGGACGATTCAGAAATAGTAATTGATGTAGGTCTTTTGTTTGTTTTAGGATTAAATGATGGGAGTGGTCATTTGAGGTTACTAAAAACGATTATTGGTAAGATTCAACAAGAAGAGTTTATCAAGGCTCTAACAAAAGCAGTAACAAAAGCAGAAGTAATGGAAATAATGACAGCAAGTGCTGATTAATAGGAGGAAAAGACAATGAGAAAAATTAATATTTTAGTGGCATGTGGAAGTGGAGTGGCAACCTCAACTATTGCGGCAGATGAGGTCAAAGCATTGTGTAAAGAGCATCAAATTAATATTGGGCTGAATAAATGTAGCATGACTGAGCTGCCAACGATGAGTGGACAAGCAGATATCGTCTTAACAACGAATAATTTTAAGGGTGAGTTGACAGTACCGGTTATGAGCATTATGGGGTTTGTGACAGGAATTAATGAGGAAAAACTAAAAAAAGAATTAGTTGCGAAACTTCTTGAAATTCAAAATTCTTAGGCAGTAGAAAGGGGAAAAGGATGGAGACATTAGTTAGTATTGTTCAGACAATAACAGGGATGGGTGCATCAGCAATTTTGCCTATTATTATCACTATTTTAGGCTTAGTATTTCGGATGAAATTAGGAGATGCGATTAAGGCAGGTCTGACGGTAGGAGTAGGATTCATAGGTTTGACGCTAGTGGTCAATTTGCTAAATGATTCCTTGGAGTCAGCAGTTAATTATTACTCGGAAATAGGCTCAGGGTTTACAATTGCAGATATTGGCTGGCCTGCTGTTGGAGCGGCTTCATGGATGGCACCATTTGCTGGCTTGGCTATTCCTATCGGTCTGGTTATCAATATTTTGTTGGTTCGTTTGAAGGTGACGAAAACGTTGAATGTGGATATTTGGAATTATATGCATTTTTTAGTACCAGGGGCGTTAGCTTACTTCATTTTTGATAACTTTTTTATTGGGTTAGCTGTCACGATTGTTTTATCTGTATTAGCTTTATTTGTTGGGGATTGGATTGTCCCAATGTGGCAAAAATATTATGGATTAGAAGGAACGACTTGTACTACAATCGTTCACACTGGCTGGACCTTAGTAGTAGGATTATTAGTGAACAAATTGATTGATTTCATTCCAGGCTTAAATAAATTGGATATTAGTTTGGAGAAAGTTAATAAACGTATCGGTGTTTTGGGGGAACCGGTTATTATTGGCGCATTAGTAGGTTTACTTTTAGGGGCGTTAACTCGTCAAGAGGTGACGACCATTGTTCCTATGGGCATGGGAATTGCTGGTGTGATGGTTCTAATGCCACGAGTAGTGAGTGTCTTGATGGATGGTTTATCACCAATTGGAAAATCTGCAAAAACATTTATGACTAAACAAATGGGAGAGGATGCAGACCTAAATATTGGGATGGATGTTGCTTTAGGGTTGGGTGATCCAGCTACTATTACGACAACAGTTGTCTCAATCCCTCTAGTGATGCTGTGTGCGTTGGCTTTGCCGGGAATTAAAATGTTTCCGATTGGTATTCTAATGTCTGTAACGTATATGTCGGTTATGACGGTCATGACGAGTAAAGGAAATCTTTTGCGATCAATTATTTCGACGGTCTTATTCTGCGTATTGGTGATGTACTTGGGCGGTTATGTTGCGCCAGGAGCAACAGAAATGTTAAATGGTGCAGGTGTTGGACTAAAAGGTCAGGGAACAGATTTTGTTCTAACAGGGCCCTGGAGTGTTTTAATGTATTGGATTAGTACTATTTTTTAGGAAGAAGGAAAAATCATGACAACTATCTTACCCTCAATTTTTGCAGCAAATATACTACAATTACAAGAGGCGATTCAATTTTTAGAACAAGAAAATACGACCATTTTACATGTGGATATGATGGATGGCAATTTTGTATCTAATATTGCTTTTGGGCCCAATCAGATTGCAGCTATGAAAGAAGCCACTACGATGATTTTTGATGTTCATCTGATGGTTGATCACCCAAAAGAGCATCTAGAGGCAGTTATTGAAACAGGGGCAGAGATGATTTCAGTTCATTATGAATCAACGCCGCATATTCATTCAGTACTTCAGCAAATTAGAGAAGCAGGCAGAAAGGCAGGAGTCGTGATTAATCCTGGAACTCCAGAAACAGCCTTGACCTATCTATTGGATGAGATTGATTATATCCTTATCATGACGATTAACCCTGGTCAGCCAGGGCAAACATTTATTCAGAAGAGTTTAGAAAAAATTCGGCAGACGAAGCAATTAATTGGTGACGGTCAGATTCTAATTGAAGTGGATGGTGGAGTAGATAGTGAACTGGCAAAAAAATGCAAAGAAGCAGGAGCTGACTTAATCGTAGTTGGAGGGGCACTATTTTCAGATCGACCAGACGAACAGTATGAACGGTTACGTCAAGCAATTAAATAGAAGGGAATTGAGATAGAGATGGGAAACTTCGAAGGGAAAGTAGCTTTAGTAACAGGAGCCGCCAACGGGATTGGCAAAGGAATTGCACAACAGTTTGCTAAAGCAGGAGCTAGTACGGTGATTGTTGATTTTGATGAAGAAAAAGGGGCCGAGACAGCGGCGGAAATTAGTCGAGATTATTCAAAATCATTGTTTGTTCAGGCTGATGACTCTAAACCAGAGGACCTAGAGGCAGTTCGTGAGGCCGTATTTGCGGAATTTGGTCAGATTGACATTCTTGTTTTAAATGCAGGTATAGCCTTTGCGAATAAAGTAGCCGATATTTCATTTGAAGAATGGAATAAGACGTTGAGTATTAATTTGACGGGATTGTTCAATACAGTTAAAAGTTTTTATCAAGACTTTTTAACTAATCGAGGCGCTATTGTTTATATTAGTTCAGGATCGGCATTAAGTGGAACTGGCGGAGGTGTCTCTTATCCAGCATCTAAAGCAGGAGGAGAAGGGCTTATTAGAGGTCTGGCAAAAGAGCTAGGACTTAAAGGGGTCAATGTGAACGCGATTGCCCCTCGTTTGATTGATTCAGGTAAAATGATGCGTGTCAATTATCCAACAGAGGAGAGTTTAAATGCAGTGTTGGAAAAAATTCCTGTTCGTCGTTTTGGCACGGTGTCAGATGTGGCGAATCTGACTTTATTTTTAGCAGATCCAGCCAACTCATATATTCAGGGGCAAACAATCCTGATGGATGGTGGTCGTACAATCGCATAAGGAGATAGAGAATGACAGTAAAAGAAAATATATTAGCAATTTTACAAGAGCTAGCAACCGCGACAAGTCAAATTAGTGAGGAAGAGTCTCAAGCGATTATTCAACAAATAAAAATAGCAAAGCATATTTTTCTAGCAGGAGCGGGTAGATCTGGAATTGCTATCCGGGCATTTGCTAATCGATTATTACACTTAGGTTTTTCAGTCAGTGTGATTGGTGAAATTAGCTCACCGCATTCTAGAGAGGGGGATTTAGTCATTGTATGCTCAGGGTCAGGTGAGACAGGCAGCTTGAAAACTATTACTAAAAAGGCCGTCCATAATGGCGTGACGGTTGCTTTAATTACAATGAAAGAAGAGTCAACAATTGGCAAGTTGGCTCAGTCTGTATTAGTACTGCCTGGGAAGACTAAAAACGATAACAGCTTTGAAACGACAACTTTTTCTCAACCAATGGGCTCGGCTTTCGAACAGTTAGCCTTTTTAACATTTGATAGTATGGTAGTGTCACTGATGGTGGATCTCGGCGAGAATTCAGAGACAATGTTTGCACGACATGCAGATTTTGAATAGTCATTAAGTTGAAGGCTGGAATTTTCATTCCAGTCTTATTTACTTAGGAGCTAACAAATTAAATTTAGTTAATTACTTATTTTGTTACCTACACCCACTTGTGTAATTACAAAAAAGATGCCATCATTATCTAAAAAGGAGATAATGAGATGACAAATCCGAGTCGAAGTATAAACAAAGAGCCCAGCGTAATAAAGAAAAACGACGCTATTTCAGTAATAAAACCCAATGGAACAGAAGTGGATTACTATTTATTTGATGCCTTTGAAATTCATACGAATGTTATTCCAAGTGATTGCGTCCAAGACTGGCACGCTCATCAAGTAATAGAAGAAATGATAATCCTTACTAAAGGATCACTGTATCTGGAATGGATTGACAAAGGCCTCCAGACTCAGCAAATCTTCAGAGGGGAAATGATTAGGATGAATAATAGCATTCATCGTCTATCAAACAAGAGTGAGGAAACTGCCGAGTGCACGATTGTCAGATTTGTTTCCCCTGATGAAAATCAATCTAAGCGAATAAAAAATGATAAGATAATCTACTCTAACGAAGAGATTGAAACGTTAAAAAAGAAGGAATGAGCGATCATTCCTTCTAAAAAATAGATTGAAATGTGATTGTTTTCACTTGTTAAAGCGAACTCTTACAATGATGATGTGATAACGCCAGACTTATTTATTGTCATCCATATTAGCTGACATTGAGGCAAAAGCTGTTTGATTAATAGAGTGAATTAATTCTAAATCTATTTGTTTAGGGTGTTTATTGTCAACCATTTCTTGAATACGATAGAGTGTTGCTTGATAAAAACTACGTGACTTAATCCGTTGGATAATCGGGAATTCTTCTTGATATTTCGCTGTTTTGGCCTCAGTATTTAATTCCCAATCAGCAGTAAATTTCTTTAGAGCAGTTGGAAGAGAAGCAAGTGTGTGATCATCTTGTGGGAAGCGAGTACTGAATTCTGGTAACTCATCAATTTTTGCTAGATAGCCCTCGTCTGTTAAATTTAGATTTAATAAAATTTTCATTTGATATGCCTTCTTTCTCTTTTTTTTTCAGACAAATTATTGTGTTTTCATGTTATGTCTCTTTATTTGTTAATTTTATCACAAATCGTTCAAGGTGGCAAATGTAACTTTTTGAATAGTAGAATTTCTCGTTTGATAAACTAAAAAAGCTTAGAAATCTGCTGATAGATGTTGGCATATTTCTAAGCTTTTTACTACAACGAAAAAGTAATTTTAAACAATTTATTTTGGATATAATCGACAAGCTCTTTCCAAGAGTCTATATCAGTCACACGTTCCAAATAAAAGAAGTCAATATGCGCATGACAAGGTTCAAAACAATCTGAAATAATTAAATCAGCCTGATCAGGCTCGTCAATAAACGTGAGTAGCTCAGGATTAAATAAGGCTGTTAAACGATCCTGAATTAAACTTTCTCCTATGGCATTAATTGAAAAATGACAACAAATAATGAGCGATGATTTCATTCTTTTATTGATCACGAGGCTTGTCAGTGATTTTTCTATTTCTTGATATTGAGCAGGGATAGGGAACTTTTTGCGAAACTGTGCCAAAAAGTCATCTAATTCCTTAATAAGAATGCCTTCCTGTTGTTGGTCAGTATGATCAAAAAGACCATGATTTGAATAGGTGGTAAAGACAGAAGGAAGGTCAATTTTTAAATAATAAATATAGACATAAAATAAGATATAGTGATAAAAGCAAAAGGCTTTTTGTTCATCTGACAGAATTAGGTTGAAATGTTTAATAGTTTCCGAAAGTATTGCTTTACTATGGTTGATAATGGGGTCATCGATGGTTTGAAGAGTCTCTGCAATCTGATTAATATCTTGAGCTGAATCTTGTCCAGACAAATTAACTCGCAAAAAGAAATTAAGAAATAACTTCTCATTTAAAATAGCATCGGGTTCGAGTTTTGACTCGAAGGAATCAAAAACGATACTTAAATCATTTTGATTTTGAAAAATGGTAATAATTGCTTGAATATTTGCGTCCATTTTAATCGTGTGTTTCCTTACTAGTGTTCTCAATAAAGTCAGACTCACCAAGTAATCGAACTGCTTCTTTTTGGATAAAAGGGCATCAGATTTAATCAATGGATGAGTATGAACAATTAGAAGTTGGTAGTTTTCCTCTGTTAACTTAATAAAAGGCCATTCTAGGCCCTTGTAGGTATACCAATGAAAATAATACAGAAATGCGCGAAAATCTTTTTCTTCAAAGACGAAATTGACTTGCTCGACCCCACTAGTAAAATTTAGCGTGATGTTAAATTTTCTAAGAATGACTTGAACCCGCTGAAGATATTTATAAACAGTTGACTGACCTAAATAAAGATAGTCGGCGAGTTGAGTAACAGTCGTGAATTTTTGAACTAATAGTAGCTTAATAAGTGTAAATTCAATAGAATTTTTGATGTAAGCCAAATGTAAGGAATCGATGAAGAAAGAAAAGGGCAATGAATTATGAGTAATCAATAAAATATCGCTTTTCTTTTTTATTAACTCAAACTGATTGTCACCAAAAGTTGAATCCAACTCACATTGCAGCTCTTTGATGTAACGATTGAGGGTATTTTTAGAAACATGTAAATGACGTAACAGAGTATTAAATTCGGAAATATTGTGATGAAATAATAAATAACGAAACAGTTTCAATTTATTTTTTGAGGGAGAATCAAGAAACAACATGACCATAACCAGCTCCTTTCCCCTAGTATAAAGTGGGACGTCGAAAATTGTCCACAGATATACCTCGAGAAAAGAATAAGTGATAGTTAGGCTGATTCATCACGGTGCGCAATATTGCGTAGGCGGATATGACGGTAAATAGTGGCTGTTGATAATTGACAGATATCGGCTATTTCAGAGACAGATTTGCTTGAATGAGAGTAAAGTCGAAGAGCTTTCTCTAATTGTTTATTATCCAACGGTGGTCGACCTAGTTGAACACCATTTTTTTTAGCGACTTTCAAGCCAGCAATAACCCGTTCTTTAATTAATTCTGCCTCCATCTCTGCAAAAGCCCCCATGATGGTGAAAATCATTCGTCCCACAGGGGTTGAGGTATCGATATGATTTTGAATGCTGACAAAATTAATCTGTCGTTGATTAAATTCTTCGAGCAAAAGTATCAGTTGCTTGGAACCTCTGGCCAAACGATCCAATTTAAAAATTACGAGCGTGTCGCCAGATTTTAAGGATGCTAACATGTCATCAAGTACAGCCCGGTCTGCTTTTCGACCGCTTTCGTATTCTGTGTAAATTTTATGAACACCATATTCTGTAAGAGCCTCGATTTGTGAATCTAATTTTTGCTGAGTGGTGCTAACACGTGCGTATCCAATAATAGCCATCGTTAAGTCCCCCTTATATGATAGTTAACAGTATAACTTAAATGGCTGACTAAAATTCTCGTTTTGTGAGCCGTTATCGATTCACAATTAGAGAAAACTGTGCGATTTGTAGGTTTGTAAGGGGGACATGAGTGCTAATTTTCAATTGTTTCTACATTAAGATTAGGTTAAGTGCCAGACTATTTTAGCTGGTGTGCCTGCCATAATCACATTTTTAGGAACTTCTTTTGTGACAGTAGAATCAGCCGCAACAACTGAATTTTCTCCAATAATGACTCCAGGCAAAAGGGTCACATTTGCACCAATCCAAGCATTTTGTTTGATAGTAACAGGTTGAACAATAATATCTCGCCTTTTTTGAGAATCTAACAGATGATTGACAGTGATAATTCGGCTCATCGGACCGATTAAGACGTTATCTTCAATGGTAATTCCGCCTAAATCGACAAAAGTGACATTTTGGTTGATAAAGATATGTTTTCCAAAGGAGATATGTTTGCCGAAATCAGAATAAAAAGGCAATGAAATCGTCACAGAAGGGTCAATCTCTTTTCCTGATAGTTTGTCTAGTAATGAGTGATTATTCATGGTATCACCGCTTTCTTAATGGATGAATTAAGTATACTTGGTTATAATAGGGATAACTAATACGTATAATCAATAGACAAGTATATAAAAAAGTTATAGGAGGATGGATATGGAGCTAAGAGTACTAAATTACTTTTTAACTGTGGCGCGTGAAAAGACCATAAGTAAGGCAGCGGAAGTTCTTCATTTGTCACAGCCAACGTTATCAAAGCAGTTGAAGGACTTAGAGGATGACTTAGGTGTTCAGCTTTTTGTTCGGGGAAATCGTGAAATTACGTTAACAGAAGAGGGGATTTATTTACAAAACCGTGGCAAAGAAATTGTTTCATTAGTCACCACTACGACCTCTAATTTACAAAAAAATCAAGTGATTGGTGGGGATATTATGATTGGCGGTGGTGAGACGCAAGCGTTTCAATCAGTCGCTACTCTTTTAAATGAGTTGATGGTGACATACCCTGAGATTAATGTTCATTTATATAGTGGAAATGCCGATGATGTGAAGGAGAAAATTGATACAGGCGTTCTGGATTTTGGTTTGGTTATTAATCCTGTTGATAAAAGAAAATACGACTATCTTCAGCTACCTTTAGTCGATTCTTGGGGAATATTAGTAAGTGAGACGCATAAATTAGCAGAAAAGAAAACCATCACTTCTCGTGATTTGGTGACTGAACGGCTGATTATTTCTAGCCAGACTTCGGTAGACAATCAGCTAGCAGATTGGTTAGGAGGTAGTTTGGAGGAGTTCAATATTGTGGGGACTTATAATCTTCTATACAATTTGTCTCTTTTAGTTAAGGGCGGAGACAGAGTGGCGTTGTGTATAGATGGCATTATTAATACTGTTGGAAGTGGTCTGACATTTATTCCATTGGCGCCACCGCTAAAGGTTGCGACCAATATTATTTGGAAAAAGAATCAACAATTTTCAAGTGCTGCTACACATTTTTTGAAGAGACTCGTAGAAGAACTGTCGCGTAGCGATCGTTAAAAAATTGCCCATCCTGTTAAGCACTGAATGTTTCAACAGGATGGACAAGAAGTTGTTTGATTTAAATGATGCCCATTCCAACAAGCATACCTAAAATAAATGAAATGACCCATAAAGTCCATACGCCAATGCTGAATCGATGAAACTTAACTTTAGCTTGCTCCGAGCCTTTTTTATAGACCCAAACGGCCCAAACAAGATGAAGACCCATAAAAAGTAACGCAGCTCCGCCTGTTAATTGATGCAAGCCTAAACCCGAGCTAGCTTGTTCATTCGTCATTTTACTCATTAAAGTTGTTCCAGTAGTATCAAAAACTAAGCCAATAACAAAAAATAAGAGATGCTTTAGTTTAATGGTTCCACTTAATTTTTCACCAAAAACACCTATACTGTAAGAGACAAGGGCAATCACCATAGCGCCACTTGCTAAGATCAAATCTGTACTCATTGGTTTTCCTCTTTTCGTTTAATAGGATAAAAGTGACAAAGTGTCACTTTTACTGCGTAAAGAAACTATAATAGTCAACGGTTACTTGTTGGTTGTAGATTAGCTTTTTTTGGCAACTTGACTCGTTAGCACCACAAAAAAGAAACTGAGTCCAACAGTCATGATAATATGTCCTAATCCAGCGATCCCAGAAATCATTGGCGAATCAGCATAACCAAGAACTGTTTGGCAGCCATGAATGAGCATCATTAATAAGGTTAAGCCGAGTCCACTATTGTATGTGGCATAAAAAGCTTTATAACGTTTGTGTTCGCTTAACTGAAAGGCATTTTCTAATAGTAAGACAATCAAGAAGAAAAACATTCCTAATACCAATAGATGCGTGTGAAGCGTTCCTAGTTGACTTGTTCCGTCAAAGTTGTTAAATTTGGTGAATTCTCGATAAAATACACCTGCTACTAAGCCAGCAATCATGTAAGTCATGCTCGTTCGTACTAATTTTTTCATGTTAATTAAATCCCTTTCTCATTGTCATTATGTGACTCATTTTTTGCTCAATCCATCCGTTAGCCACCGAACTTTGAAGTCGTAATCCGTCAATAGTTGTGCAAGATCCCAGTCGTTCACGAGGTAATCGGCAAGAGTTTCCATAACAAGACTCATACTAAAGTATAGAAAACTAATAGCTTCTTCTACCGAATGCATGACGAATTGATTGTCTTCTAAGAGATCGAGCCACTGTTTAATCAAAGGAGAGTCTACAGGTAATGGCACGCGTTTATTAGCAGAAGAATCGCCACTTAAAATAAAGAGTGATAATCCTTTCCACTCATTGCTAGTCCTATCTAGAGAAGCACACCAGATTAAATAGTCTTTAATTCCTGCAAAATAATTATTGTGATTCGCGTCGATCGCCTGTAAGATGGTTTGGTGAATGAGTGTGGCTTGAGTTGATAAAATATAGGTATAAGCGTCTTCTAAATCAGTAAAGTACTTGTAAAAAGCCCCACGTGACATGCCCATTGCTGTGACAATGTCAGAAACTGTGACCTGACTGATGTGTCGGTCGTAGAAGGAATGAAGTAAAATCTGATTCATTACGTCTTTCTTGGTCGAATCTAAATTTATAAATGTTGAATTAGGCATATGCTAACATCCCTTCTGTTTGTGGTAAGACTGATCCTAATGGTTTATCCTAGCGTTATCGTATCAAGTAGTGACAAAGTGTCACTTTAAAGTAGTATAATATCAAAAGAGTGGCTTGTCAATGGTTCAATGGCCTCTGTTTAATGTTGATAGGAGGTTATTTTATGAAAAAAACTCGATTGGTTCTTGTCCGTTAAAAGCGTACATAGGGGGTGAGGAGATATGTGAGGTTAAAAAGTAGATTGACACAGCTGAACCAACCGATATCAGTCTTTTAAAGATAAATCAAAGGAGAGAGTCTGTTATTAAATGGAAAAAACTCGATTGATTCATGTCCGCTGAAAGCGTACATGGGAATTAGGGGAGTTTGTGAGGTTAAAAAGTAGTGTCGCAAGATGAGACCTCAGCCTAGTTATATCATAGACAGACGTGACTTGTCTAATCGAGAATAAGTCATAAATGGAGCTAAAAGGATTGAAAATGACTTAAACGTCACTAGGTTAGGAGGCGTCGACTGTCAGAATGGCGTAAGGAAGAGCTTTTAGACTCGTTATAACCAAACGACTGAGTAAAAAGAGTAGAGAAAGAGTAAGATAGTAGTAGAATAGGTAGTTAAGCAGATGCCACGATAGGTTTGATAACAGAGATAAACCTTACTTTTGTGAGAATAGAGTAGCTAGATATTCAGGAACGTCTTTTTATGATAAAGTGAGAGACGAAGGACAACCATTAAAGATAAGTGAAAGAAGTGAGCCATTAGATGAAATTAGACGTAAAAGAAATTAAGTTATTGGGATATGGGCTTGTATTGAGCACGGCCATTAGCATTGTCGCGTTTATTTTTTTACGAATTGAAGGACTAGGTTCGGAGTTACTGTGGCAGATATTAGATTCAAGCCAGCCTTTTCGTTTTATTTATATTGCGGGAATTACTCTAGTTGGAGGCTGTTTACTGGGGATTTGTCGGAAATATTGGGGAAGTTTGCCTTCTACGGCTCACGAGTCGATGACGGAGTTAAAGACAACTAAAACAGTTGATTATCGACCTGTATTTAAAAGCTTATTAGTTGCATTAATTGTTCTAATTTTTGGAGCAGGGGTTGGGCCAGAGGCGGGCTTATTAAGTGCGGTGATTGCGTGTTCAGTTTGGCAAGCGGATAAATTGCGTTATTACTATTTTAATTATCAAGAGTTAAGAACATTACCCTTTAGTCAAAGGCTGAGACGCTTAATCAATCCTGTTTCATACTTACTTAGCTATGACGAAGAGCGAGCGACTAAAGCAGGAACAAAGCGTAAAAAGAAACGATTTTACGGTGTTTTTGTGGTGAATGGGTTAGTTAGTTTTATCCTGTTAATGAAGCTGACGGGGCAACCGTCATTCATTTCAAAAATGGGAGTGTCACATTGGCAGTGGACAGAGCTATGGGTGATTGTTCCCTTGCTCATTTTTGGTGTTTTATACGGTAAAGCCTATCATGTGTTACAACAGGTCATGGCGAAGGGATTCGATTTTTGGCAAGATCGACCGGTTCGGAAAGCTTTAGTAGGGTCAGTTGCTATTTTCTTGATCGCTAGTTTTGTGCCCAAGCTTCTTTTTTCTGGCCAGTTATCTCTTTCATTAGTGCCCTTTATTGGGAGTCAGGCCTCTTTTCTATTTTTGACAGTGATGGCGCTAATTAAGCTAGTGTTTCTTCAAGTATGTTTGAATACTGGTTGGATAGGTGGCGATATTTTTCCAGTTGTTTTTTCAGCCATTATTCAAGGTTTCGCAATGGCTCAATTATTTCCAGAAATGGATCGCTTATTGATTGTTAGCGTAGTTAGTGCCAGTATCTCAATGACTATTATCGGATCGCCCTTACTAGCAGGCGTCTTTGTGATGCTGTTTTTCCCGTTAATTATCAGTCCGGTGATTCTTTTGACGATGCTTATTATTATGGCGGGGAAAAAGTGGTTGGTGAAAAGGGAAGAAATGAAGTGAATTGGTCAGGATAAGCTTGAATTTTATTCTTTTTCACATTTGTGAATTTTGTATAACAATTGAATGTGAGAGTTATTTATGCTATATTTTGATTAGCTAGGGATGGAGGAACAAGGTATGGATGAAGATAAATTATTAGTCAGAATTGCTGAAATGTACTACCAAGAAGATAAAAATCAAAGCGAGATAGCAAAGGCCTTAAATATTCATCGGACAACAATCAGTCGCTTATTAAAGCGTTCCAGAAAAGAAGGAATAGTTAATATTAGCATTAACTATGATTTAGCAGGAACATATTCGTTAGAAAAAACTATTGAAACAATGTTTTCATTAACCAAAGCGATTATTGTGCCAGTTGGAAATGAGGTAAGTCGTGAGAATAAAGAAAAGCAAATCGGAAAGGCTGCTGCTGATTATCTAGCTAGTGTACTGGGGGATTCAATGAATATTGGAGTGTCGTGGGGCCAATCGATGGCGGCCATGATGGAGGAATTACGTCCCATTCAAACTAAGGATATTACCTGTTTGCCTATGATTGGAGGCCCTTCTGGCAAATTACCAAGTGAGTACCATGTTAATACGATTACGTATGAAGCGGCTAAAAAGATTGATGGGCGAGCATTGATGATTGACGCACCAGCAATTCCAGAGACCAGTGAGTTGAGGGAAGCTCTGATGGCTAATGGTTTTAATCAAGAGCTGCTGGCTTTATGGAATAAGTTGGATATAGCTATTTTTGGTATTGGGAGTCCGCATCTGAGTAAGCGGGAGATTTGGCAAGCTTTCTATGGCAAGAATTTATTAAACGAATTAGAAGAAAAGGAAGTAGCAGGCGACGTCGTTTCTCGATTTTACGATAATCAAGGACAACCAGTTACGAGTCAATTAGATCAGAAGATTATTGGTATTGAACTGGCTCAATTAAAAAATGCTAGTATTAGAATTGGTATTGCTGAATCTGCTGAAAAAGCGCGAGGAATACTAGGTGCTTTAAACGGTGGTTATCTAACAACACTGGTTACAACGGAGGAAACGGCTAAAGCTATCTTAGCCTTAATAGATGAATAGACACTACCGTTAACTTGAAAAAGTTAACGGTAGTTTTATTTTTTATCACAAATGTGAAAAAATGTATAAAATGTGAAAAATGATTGACAATCTAATATAAGCAGTATATTATGTAGTTATCACAAATGTTGTGGTTAAATCACAAAAGTTAAGGAGAGATTAATTTGGAATGGTTAAACATAAAAGATAAGGTTGCCATCGTCACAGGTGGCTCATCGGGGATTGGAGAGACAGTCATCAAAGAGCTCTGTCAATTAGGGGTGAAGGTGATTAATGCAGATTTGAATGAGGGGCATTTTCGTCATGAGAATTTATTGTTCTTAGAAACCAATGTTTCGCTTCGGGAGTCTGTAGAGGAGACTGTTAATCGAGTTAAGGGAGTTTATGGCAAAATTGATTGTTTAGTCAACAATGCTGGTATTAATATTCCTGCTTTATTAACAGATAAAAAGGGAAATAGCCATTATGAATTAAGCGATCGTATTTTTGACAAGATGATTGATGTTAATCAGAAAGGTGTTTATCTGATGAGTCAGTTGTGCGGGCGGATTATGGTTGCACAAGGCGAAGGGGTCATTATTAATATGTCATCCGAAAGCGGCTTAGAAGGTTCAGAAGGACAAAGTTGTTATGCGGCAACCAAAGCAGCTGTGAACAGCTTTACCCGTTCGTGGGCGAAAGAGCTTGGCAAACAAGGCATTAGGGTTGTCGGAATTGCCCCGGGTATTATGGAAGAAACAGGGTTAAGGACAATTGAGTACGAGACAGCTCTGGCGTATACGCGGGATAAAACTGTCGAAGAATTACGTCAGGGATACAGCCAAACAAGTACAATCCCATTAGGCCGTAGTGGAAAATTAGTTGAGGTGGCTGATGTAGTAGCCTACTTCATGTCAGATCGGGCAAGTTATGTGAGCGGTGTCACGCTAAATGTAGCTGGCGGTAAAACAAGAGGATAAGGCATTTGCCATATCCTCAATATGAGGAGGGAAAAAAGTGACGCATATTTTATTAGTAGCTCATGGTAGCTTAGGACCTGAAATGAAACGCTCAGGAGAGATGATTTATGGTCAGCTACCAGGGGTGTCAGCTGTTGAATTTTTAAAAGAAGAGGGGCTTGATAGTCTATCTGTTAAGATCAAAGAGGTCTCTGATCGGTACCTCAATGAAGAGTTACTTATTCTCACCGATTTATTTTGTGGTACTCCGTACAATGCAAGTTGTAAAGTTGCGATGGAGGAAGAGAATAGACAAATTGAAGTACTATCGGGAATGTCCTTACCGATGTTATTGGAAGGACTTGGTAGTTGTGAGCGCCCTATATTGGAGTTAGTGGCGGTGATGAAGCAGGCCGCAAGCGAGGCGTGTCGTTCGTTTAGAGAACAGCAAGTTGAAGAGGAGGAGGATTTTTGAGATGAAGATTAATTTAGCAAGAATCGACGATAGATTAATTCATGGGCAAGTGTCAACGGTTTGGGCGAAAGAAGCAGGAGCTCAGCGGATTATTGTGGTAAGTGAAGAGGTTTATCAAGATGAGATTCGTAAAACTTTGGTAAAGCAGGCGGCGCCTCCTGGCATAAAAGTTAACATCGTGACAGTTGAAAAAGCCATCAAAGTATTTAACAACCCTAAGTATGAAAAGGAAACTGTTTTTTATCTATTTACCAATCCTACAGAGGTTTTAGAGCTAGTTAAGGGTGGTGTTCCGTTGGAGACAATTAATATTGGCGGGATGCAATTTAAAGAGGGTCGTACTCAAATTACAAAAGCTGTGTCAGTTAGTCAAAAGGATATAAAGGCGTTTGAGGAATTGAAAGCGCTCAATGTTAAGTTGGATTATCGAGTAGTTGTAAGTGATCCCAAGGTAGACTTTGAAGCCAAGCTAAAAGAAGCCGTCAGTTAGTTATTAGAGATTAAGGAGGACGTAAAATGGATGTATCAATGATTCAATTAATACTAATCTTTTTATTTTCATGTATTGCAGGTATGGGCAGTGTTTTGGATGAATTTCAGACCCATCGACCACTGATAGCATGTACGGTAGTGGGATTGATTTTAGGGGATATGACAACAGGAATTATTTTAGGCGGTACGCTGGAATTAATCGCTTTAGGCTGGATGAATATCGGGGCCGCTCAATCACCAGATTCGGCATTGGCAAGTATTATTGCGACTATTCTTGTTGTTGTAGGCAAACAGGATATTCAAGCAGGAATAGCTATTGCCTTACCAGTGGCCGCGGCGGGACAGGTTTTGACCGTGATTGCTCGAACAATCACAGTTGCGTTTCAACATGCGGCGGATAAAGAAGCAGAGCAAGCAAACTTTAATAAAATAATCTTGCTACATTTTAGCGCGTTACTTGTTCAAGCTATGAGAGTCGCAATTCCCGCAACGGTTGTCGCAACCTTTGTTAACGCGGAAATGGTTAATAACATGTTGGATTTCATCCCTGATGTGGTAACAGGAGGATTGGCTGTTGCTGGAGGATTTATCGTTGTAGTGGGGTATGCAATGGTTCTTAATATGATGAGTGTTAAGTATTTGATGCCCTTCTTTTTCTTAGGATTTATTCTAGGTGGTTACTTAGATTTTAGTTTATTATCCTTTGGGATCGTAGGATTGATCATCGCGTTAGTATACGTTCAGCTCAACCCTAATTTTGCTAATCGATCGCTAGCGGGAGCTGGTGTATTAGCATCAAGGACTGATATAGCTGACGATGAGTTAGAAGACTAGGAGGAGTATGATGAGTAAAAATAATGCAAGTAACGAAATGACAACGAGTTTAACACGAAAAGATTTAGTGACTACTTTTTTATTTTCTAATTTTCAACAAGCTTCTTTCAATTATGAGCGAATTCATGCCTTAGCCTTCTGTGTTGATATGATTCCGACTATTAAGCGAGTCTATCATACGAAGGAAGAGCAAGCAGAAGCATTAAAACGCCATCTGACTTTTTTTAATACCACACCAGCAGTTGTTGGGCCTGTTCTTGGGGTGACAATTGCCATGGAGGAAGCGAAAGCTAATGGGGCAGATATTGATGACGGAACTATTAATAGTTTAAAAGTGGGGTTGATGGGACCTTTAGCTGGTGTTGGAGATCCTTTGGTGTGGGGAACGTTGCGTCCGATTGTCGCAGCAATAGGTGCTTCGCTTGCTTTGACGGGCAGTATCTTGGGCCCTGTGGTGTTCTTTTTTGCTTTCAATCTTGCTCGACTTGCAATGAAGTGGTTTGGGTTGACTTACGGACTGAGAAAAGGGTTGGATATTGTCAAAGATTTGTCCGGAAATTTGCTGCAAAAGCTAACAGAAGGAGCCAGTATCTTAGGGTTATTTATCATGGGAGTGCTGGTTACAAAATGGACGACCATCAATGTACCGATAGTTGTGTCAGAAACGCCAGGTGTCGATGGGGAGACAGTGGTAACAACTGTACAAACTATTTTAGATGACTTAGTACCAGGGTTATTAGCTCTTGGTTTAACATTATTAATGATGCGTCTATTAAAGAAAAAAGTAAGCCCAATCATGTTGATTTTTATTCTATTTGCAGTCGGCATTATTGGATACGGGTTAGGGATTTTAGCTTAAATTTGAGTGACTAGTTAAAGGAGACGATGAGATGTTAACAAAAGCAGTTCGATTATATGGAGAGAAGGATTTACGATTAGAGGAAGTTGAATTACCAGCAATTAAAGAGAATGAAATCTTGGCTTCAGTGGTGACTGATAGTATTTGCATGTCTACATGGAAGCTAGCTAATCAAGGGGCTAAGCATAAAAAGGCACCCGTCGATTTGGCAGAAAATCCGATTATTGTTGGACATGAGTTTTGTGGTGAATTGTTAGAAATTGGTAGTAAATGGCAAGGAAAGTATCAAAAGGGGCAAAAATATGTGGTACAAGCCAATTTACAGTTACCTGATAGACCAGATTGTCCAGGTTATTCTTATCCTTATACAGGAGGAGACGCGACATACATCATTCTTTCAGAGGATGTGATGAATCAAGATTGTTTATTACCATATCAAGGTGATACATATTTTGAAGGCTCTTTGATTGAACCTCTTTCTTGTGTTATTGGCGCATTTGAGGCGAATTATCATTTAGTGGAGGGGTCCTATGAACATCAGATGGGCATAAAAAAAGATGGGGACTTGCTGATTATGGGAGGAACGGGGCCAATGGGGTTGTTGGCTATTGATTACGCTCTTAATGGGCCGATTAACCCTAAACGAATTGTCGTGACAGATCGTAGTGCTGAAAAAATAGCGCGAGCGGCTAGTTTGTATCAGAGTAAAAACGGCATTGAAGTAAGTTATGTGAACGTTGCTCAGACGGAGGATCAAGTCTCCTTGTTAAAGGAACAAGCATCAGGCTTTGACGATATCTTTGTCTTTGTACCAGTCGCAGATGTAGTGACCGACGCATCGAAGTTATTAAATGCAGACGGTTGTTTGAACTTTTTTGCAGGTCCACAGGATAAAGAATTCTCAGCAGCCATCAACTTTTATGACGTTCACTATGCCTTTACTCATTATGTGGGAACCTCTGGCGGTAACACAGAAGATATGCGTAAAGCAGTTGAATTGATTGAAGCAGGAAAAGTTAGCGTGGCAAATATAGTAACACATATTTTAGGTTTGAATGATGTAGCTGAAACAACCTTGCATCAACCCGAAATTGGCGGTGGGAAAAAACTGGTTTACACGCATAAAAATATTCCACTGACTGCTTTAGACTCTGTTGGCAAGTTGTCGAGCGAGTTGTCAGATATCTTGAATAAGACGAATGGTATCTGGAGCAAAGAAGCCGAAGACTTTTTATTAGCGACAATGCCAGAAATCTAAAGGTTAGTGAACGTGGAAGAATAGTCATGAAATTCCCCTCTACCTTTAGCGCAAGACTATAACTATCCAGTCAACTTTTATGATAGACTTATAGTCATATAGTGAAAACGGTAGGAGGGGGATAAGTGGACGAAAAAAAGAAATTATTAGCTAAAGTGGCGTATATGTATTATGTAGAAGGCATGAACCAATCAGAAATTTCAAAGGAATTGGGAATTTACCGGACATCAGTGAGCCGTATGCTGACGCAAGCTAAGGAAGAGAATATTGTAGAGATCAAAATAAACAGCTTTGATTCTGAAATTTATGAGTTAGAAACAAAAATGAAAGAGAAATATGGCCTGAAGAAAATTGAAATTGTTCCGACGGACGAGACAGATTCTATTTATGAAAAAGAAGAAAAGCTGTCAAAAACAGCCGCTAACTTCATTAGAAAGCAAATAGAAAATGACAGTATAGTGGGGGTGTCTTGGGGAACGAGTGTTGGCGATGCTGTTAATAAAATCGAAAAAAAACATTTGGAACATACGACTTTTTTGCCTATTGTAGGGGGACCAAGTCATATCAATTCTAAGTATCACGTCAATACATTGGTCTACGAGCTCGCTAAAAAATTTCATGGTGAAAGTATTTTTGTCAATGCGTCAGTCATTCAAGAATCTAAAGCGTTGGCTGAGGGAATTCTAAATTCTAATTATTTTGAAGAATTGAAAAGCTACTGGAAGCGTCTAGATACAGTGATTGTTGGGATAGGCGGGCCATTAAGCTACAAAAAAAGTAAATGGCGTGATTTATTGACTGACGAGGATTTTGAAGATTTAAAGCTTAGAGAGGCAATCGGTGATTGTTGTTGCTGTTTTTTTGATCGAGAAGGCAAAATCTCAAAAGGAAAACTTTATGAGAGGCGTATTGGTTTGTCTTTAGAAGAATTGCCAACAATACCTTGCTCAATTGGTATTGCTAGAGGAAAAGTGAAGGCTCGATCGATTTTGGCTGTTTTGAAAAAGGGCTACATCAATACCTTGATGACGGATCAAGAAACAGTGTTAGAGCTTTTGCGAATTGATAGGGGGAACTGAGTTAGTAATTAGATGGCTAGAAAATGGAGACAGCAATCCATTTTCTAGTCTTTTAATGTTGCGTAATTAATTATCCTGCACATATGTGCTTTTGCTTCATTGTTTAATAGAAGATTTGGTGGTATGACAGCGTTTTTCAAAATACCTAAATTGAATGGCAGAAAGCCTTTTAAAAGGGTGGTATTCTTATGGTAGAAGAGTGACTACTAAAGGATAGAGGGAGAATGACTGATGGAGTTTATGCTTGATACAGCTAATATTGAGGAAATCAAACAATTTAATGAGAGTATTCCTGTGGCGGGGGTAACATCAAATCCCTCGATAGTAAAAAACGAAGGAGCGATTGATTTTTTCGATCACATGAAAAAAATCAGAGCGATTATTGGCATGGATGCGAGCTTACATGTTCAGGTTGTAGCGACAACTTATGAGGGAATGCTTAAAGATGCCGAGACTATTTTACAAAAAATTGATAAAGAAGTATATATCAAGGTGCCGGTCAGTGAAGAAGGCATGAAAGTCATTAAAGAGTTGAAGCGCAGAGGAGTCAATGTAACAGCAACAGCTATTTATACTAAATTCCAAGCTTATTTAGCAATCGCAGCGGGAGCGGATTATATTGCACCATACTTTAATCGGATGGAAAACCTTAACATAGATCCAAGAGAAGCGATTGATGAGATGGCTAAGGAAATCTCACGGACACAAAGCAATACTAAAATTTTGGCAGCTAGTTTTAAAAATGTTGGCCAAGTCAATGGTGCACTTGAAAGTGGCGCACAAGCGGCAACGATGGGAGTAGACATCATCAAGCAGGCCTTTTCTATGCCGTCTATTGAAAAGGCAGTAGTAGATTTCACTGCTGATTGGGAAGCGGTGTTTGGTGAAGGAACGACGATCGCCTCACTTTAATTAAAAATTCTGGAGGGATAATTACGGAAAAAGCTGAGTGAGCGTCATTAGTTGACCTCACTCAGCTTTTTTTTATTATTTTCTCATTTCTAATCCTACTTCTCATATTCCTGCTCATGTTTCAGTAACCATTTTTTCCGCTCAAGCCCACCACCATAGCCACCTAAGCTACCATCTATCTGAATCACGCGATGGCAAGGAATGATAATGGCAAGTTGATTAGCACCATTGGCGTTACCAACCGCACGCATGCCTTTAGGATTGCCAATCGCTGCTGCCAGCTCTTTATAAGAAGAGGTCTCGCCTCGCTTAATTTGGGTTAAGGCCTGCCAAACCCGTTGCTGAAATTCAGACCCCAGACAGTTATAAGGCGTGTTAAATGTGTCTAATTTTTTATCAAAATATAACGCTAATTCTTCTTTAATTTGTTCCGTGATCACTGTTTTACCTGGAACGATGGAGGCGTTCAACCGATTGCGTAATCGCTCAATTTCTCTTTCTAACCCGCGACGATCAACAAACTCTAGCAAGTATAAAAAGTCATCGTCTGCAATGCTGATCATTGGTCCAAGAATGGTGTCGATCCAATCGGAAGAGAGCACCTTAATTTCTTTTGATTGCTTCGGATTTCTACCCATTATTTTAGAAAAAGCATCATAAAAGCCACTAGCAGAATCATAGCCAACATCCAATTGTGTATCGATCCGCTTTTCCCCATTTTTAATTGATTTGAGTGCCATTCCCATTCGTCTTGAACGTGCATATTGGACAAACGTCATGCCATAAACTTTTTTAAATTGCCTTCTAGCAGTGATCGAGTGAATCCCTAACTCGGCAAAATCTCGATCTTTCCAACGTTTTTCGGGATTTTCCTCCACAAGCTCCACCATTTGTTGTACTAAGAGGGGAATTTCTCTTGGGAAAGACAGTGGTTTACATCGTTTACAAGGACGATAACCAGATAAAAGAGCCTCTTCTGCCGTTTCGTAGAAGGTGCAATTTTCGTATTTTGGTTTTCTAGCAGGACAAGTCGCGTGGCAGAAAACACCTGTTGATTTGATGCCAACAAAAAAAATACCGTCATAGGTTGAATCTTTTGCTATTAGAGCCTTATAATAATTTTTCTTCTCTTTTTCACTAATCATTGGGGGTAGTCCTTTCTAGGTTATTTTGCCTAATTCAAGTTGGTTACGTTCGTGATATGGTGTGAATGTTGCTAATAGCTCTGTGATGACTTTCAGTATATCATCACATGGCCTCTTTTCCCCATTTTGCGGCCCATAAAAATCTGACAGAATATAGCTACTAGTTCAAGTGAGGTTAGTGAGGCATGTGTATTTATAGGCTGCCAACTATTTAATAATACGAGGGAGTAGCTTTGTTTATGCGCGTGTCGGAATATTTCTTTGTTCTTTTGATTTATTTGTCACCAATCCCTTCAGTTCTATCTTTAATTTACTGCTATTTTTTAGAAGGTTCTGCCGAAAAATGAACATCAATTTTATTATTGTGATAGTTTTAAGCGAGTTTCACGAAATACATTCTAAAAGAAAGCTTTTCTACTGGGATGTAAGGCGGATAGACGCTTTATATGAGTCATGAGGTAGGAATAAAAAAACTCAAAAATTATCCTCTTTACATGTAGTAAAATAGAGCAGATAATTTTTGAGTGTTGTATGAGTAGAACTTTCGTTTATTCTGTAAGGCTATTTAGGATAAAAAATGTAAACGAGGATTAATCCGATAATAAATGCCAACAAGCCAATGAATAAAAAGGGTTTGGTTAACCCATTCCAAGCGGGTTTATTAGTAAATGCTCTCCAACGAAAACTAGCGCCTGATAGACCCAGAAAAAGAAAGCCGACAAATAAAACGATAAGTGAAATAGATAATAATAGTTGATTAGTCATAATAAAACCACCTTTCTTACATCAGTATAGAATTGAATTGCTAATTTAACCATAGATTCAAGTGACGGCGACTAACGCTTTTGTAAGGTGAGGAGATCAAGTGATCGCAGCTCAGTATGCAGTCTCTAAGAATAGAAACCTTTCATTTCCTCCAATTGGCGTAAATAATTCTCTTTTAGTTGATCAGGAAACTCGATTGTAACGTGTTTTCCAAGTGAAATCAGATAATGAGTCATGTAAGCTAACTCTTCTTGATTATAGCCACCAGTTATATAAGGAACATCCTCAATGATTTCCAAGGACATATTTGGGTAATTATTTTTAAGGAACAGTTCTTTACCAAAAGTAGTTAAGCGGCATCTGAAAGGAATGTTATGATAAGAGCGCTCATGCTCCAGTTGTAAGACAGCTAATTCTTTTTTTGTAAACGTCTCCACGTTTTCCTCACTAATAGTCACGTCATTCATGTAGTCACAACGGTAAGTTCCCCATTGTTGAGCCTTGATATCATAGGCGCTCACAAACCAAATTCCGTTTCTGTAGAATAATTCGTAAATTTGTAGCTGAGTTTTTATGTCGTCGTATTGAGTGTAGGTAACGTTAACGAACTTCTCATCGAGTATGGCGGATAAAATTAGTTCAAGGTTGTCTAATTGAGTAACTGGTGTGACATTATAATAATCAACAGCAGCCAACATGTTGGCAATGCTCTCTTGATGACGAGAAGATAGGGTTGAAAATAACTTTTGTTGAATGTTTGAATAAGACTTGTTGAATGGTGTGCTTGAAACCAGCTTCAAAGCCTTTAAGGCAAAAAAAATAGCCTGAATCTCCTCATTATTGAAGTAGAGGGGAATTAATGGCGTTTGATTGATTAATTTATAGCCACCATGTCTGCCATTCTCTACATAGACTGCTAACCCCATCGATTCCAATTCTTTTATGTCTCTAAGAGCCGTTCGTTTAGAGATAGAAAAGGCCTCCATAAGATCTTTTAGTTGAAAAGAAAACTTATCCCTAAGAAAAATAAGTTCCTGATTTAATCGTTCTGATTTTTTCATCGATATCTCCTTCAAAAGGTGCCGTATTTTGGCACCTTTCCATTATATACTAATCTTATCAAAAACGAAGGAGTATGTATATGCAAACATTAATCATCAATGCCCACCCAGATTTCTCAAATCCAACTCATTTTTCTGCAAAATTACAAGAATTATTTCTGACACAATTTAAAGAGGTTTTTCCAAACGAACAGCCGACACTATTAAACTTGTATGATAGTAACATTCCGCGAATTGAAACTAATGGGCTGTTAACTATGTGGGACAAACAAGAGGCGGGAGAAACATTATCAAAGTCAGAAGAAAAAATTGCCCAAGTGTCGGCAAATTTATTAGCCCAGTTTAAAAAGCATCATCGGATTGTTATTGTCTCACCGCTTCATAATTTTAATGTGACCTCTCGCTTGAAAGATTACATTGACAATGTTCTCGTTGCTCGAGAAACCTTTAGATACACTGAGGATGGATCGATTGGTCTTATGATTGATGATTATAAGGTTTTATTGTTACAGGCAAGTGGCACAATATATACCAATGACGACCGCTATACGCCGCTCGAATTTTCTCATTTTTTCTTAAAAGAAATGTTCGAAGAAATAATGGGCTTCAATAAATTTTACATTTTGAGAGCTCAGGGTACTTCTGTTTTAACACCGGAAGAGGTCTGGCGAACCATTCCAGATGAGATGGCTCAAATCCTTGAGCAGTTTTATTCCTCAGAGTATTAAAAGAAAAGGGGATTGAAGGGAATCACATAAAAATTAGAGAAGTTGGAACATAAAGTTGTTTTGCTCCGAGTAAATATCCACCCGTAAAACGGGTGGCTTTTTAACAGCCCTAGAAGGGCTCATTACTGGCAGGCCCCCTAAAGAGGGCTTTTAAAAGACTACCACTCGCTATTCGAGATACTTTCTATTTTTTAAATGGATCCAAATACTCTCGTTTACTGATACTATCCCTTAATCGATCATCTGTCTCTTGTTCTCGAATATATTTTTGAATAGTCTTCTGATTTAATCCAACCGTACTGACATAGTAACCTTTAGACCAAAAACTTCTATTCCCATACTTATACTTTAAATTAGCATGCTGATCGTGGATAAGAACGGCACTTCTTCCTTTCAAAAATCCCATAAATCCAGAAACTGATTCTTTGGGCGGAATTCTCACTAACATATGGATATGATCTGGCATAGCATGAGCCTCAATTATTTCTACTTCTTTCATCTCACACAATTTCCTTAAGATCTTTCCAATATCTTTCCTAAGTTGACCATAGATAACCTTTCTTCTATATTTGGGAGTAAACACCAAATGATACTTACAATTCCATCTTGTATGTGCTAAACTTTTATCATCATTAGACATAAAGAAACTCCTTTCGATTCTCTTTATAGCGGTTGGTAGCCACTATTTAGTATATCGAAAGGAGTTTCTTAACGCTAAAGCTATTTTCTCCACGCGCAGTACGCGTGGTTTTTTATTTCGCACTTTTCGTGCTCAACCGACTAAAGTCATTAAGAATTACAACAACCTATAAGACCGTCTATGTCTTATAGGTTGTTGTGAAATAATTGACGACTTACTGTCAATTTAACGTTAGCTATGTACCGGATTTCGGAAGAGAGTGGGTTACCTGACTCAACTGCTTGCAATGAACGTAAGCGTGTGTCGAACAACATCTCATTGAACTTAGGTCACTATTGGTGACTAATAAATTAAAAAAATTTTTATAAGCTGTTTTGTGAGGTGGAGCTATTAAATCCGTCATTCAACCAACTTAATAATCTTAATCCAGCATTTGTTATTGAGACTTCTTCTGTTGGTTTTCCTTCAACATAGCCAGTTTTAAATTTGATTAAATTATACTTGAAAATAAATTCTTTTGCTTCTGTTACAACGCTTTGATTATTAAGCGTATTATGAATTTTTCCGTCAAAAGGAAAAGAGGTAAATGAGTTAGAAACTTTTACATTTGATAATAGTAAACGGATTGCTTTGCTTAATTCATTCATAGAAATTGCTCCTTTCAGGTGCACCATCAGTATACGCCTGAAAATAAGATAATAATAATCTAACGCTCTCTTTCAACTTCTATGTGTCAGAATAACGTTTACAAGCAATTAAATTATAGCTAACATGAAAGAGGGATTGTCTTATGGAACAATTAATTATTAATGATAGTGTTATTGATTCAGGAAATATTATTGAAATACTAGCGCCACTATACAAGCATGTTTCTTTTGATTCAGAATCAATTTACCAAAGTACAATGAACGGTTTTACAAAAGAGCAACAGCTTATGTTCGCGCTAGATTGTTATCAAGCTGAAGTTTATAATGGTGGGCATGATCAATTTTTTTTTAATTCTACAGGCATAGTTTGGAAAGAGACCTTAGAAGCTTTGAGATTGTTAGGTGACAAAGAAGCAGCTTCTATTTTTCTAGAAGCCTTGAAATTATTTGAGAACAGTTCTCCTAGTCTCATTGAACAAGAGAGGCATAGACAACTGGATAAAATCGCAGAAAAAGATTTTGACTTTGAAGAACTGGATAATCGTTTTTATGAAGAGGTTCAATTGGATGAAAAAATAGTGAATTTTATTAATAGAAATCGCACTTCATTTTACTTTATAAAATAAAAGAAATTGCATGGTTTTATCCACACTACAGCAGCAATAGCACAGAGCTAATACGTGAGCTACATACCAGAGAAGAGCGGGGAGGATTAGATTGCGAAGACTTTACGACGCTGACAAATTTTAAAGAGGCAAAACAAACCTTAACGGTTGAAATGGTGATATAAAATGAAGTTAGTCAGTATGGGCTTTGCTTAAATAAACTTTTACTACTAATTATGATGGTGACTCAATCATAAATCACTAAATTCTTGAAGATATGATGACAGCAAATGAAATTGCAAAGACTTTATGAGCATTTAACCATTGATTTGAGTTGCAAATAACGAACTATTAAATAGACTCGAAAGAAAGTTACTATGGATTAAGGAGCTAGGTATCTTGGACTTTTTCACTTGAAGTTCACATGGTATAGAGCGAATCGGAGATAAGCCCCGGATAGTAATTGAATTAACAAGTACTTAATTGCTAAAGTTACGTGTTGCAAGTAGGGTCAAAACGAACACTATATATGCAGCGAAAGTCGTAGGAATTAATAAAATTATTCCAGTAATAAAAAAAGAAAGGCGTCTATGTTTAATCCCTTTTATAATGAATGCTAAACATGGGAAAAGAATAATAAGAGGGAGAATAAAAAGAATAATATCAGCAAGTATATTTGGCAATGGGATTGCTCCGTTTCATAGGAAGTTTAAAACGTATTATAGCATAGTTATTATTTCTTAAAATAAAAACAACTAACAATTGTTAGTTGTTACCTGAGTTATCAGTTTTCGGCCATGACAGATATAGCAGAAATAGTATGGCTGCTGTTCCAATAAAAGATATTAGAGTTAACGAGCCTTTGAAAAAATCAAGGACGGTATTAATTAGCATTAACGAAATTGCGATAAACATAAAGCGATGACCAAAATCAAGTTTTTTCATGAATATCCCTCCTATATAAAAATATTTTAACACATTTGATAGTAGAATAATCGAAAACAGACTACTTTGTTAATGCTTCAAAATAATCTGTTATAAGCATCCATTAAATTAGTCAATAAGTTTATAAAGAGTGGTCGCTTTCTCGGCGAAGCCTTTCTTTAAATATAATTCATAGGCATTAGAATTTTTGTTCAGAACGCTTAATTCTAAATAGTCAGCTTCTTTGAGCTTAGACCAGTTTTCGCATTCTGTTATTATAGCCGAAGCAATGCCTTGACCTCTGTGCTCTGATTTAGTGATTATATCAATTAAATATGCAAATTTGTGTTTCTCCAACACATTGTAAGGGGGCGTTTCTTGCAATTGTATAAGTGCAAAGCCAACTATCTCGTTATTGATTAAGGCGATTATGATATCTGATTCATCACTTTCGATAGTCGTTTCTAAAAAAGTAACATCTTGTTTGGTAGCTCTTAAAAAATAGGGCTCCAAGCTAGAAAGCGCAGTAAATAATGAAGCGTAAAGAGACTCTATTTGAGGAATATGTTCTTTAGTTGCCAGTAGTAGTTCCATTTAATCACTCCTTAGACATAACAGATTAATTTTATCAAAATTGGTGAAGCAAGTACAATTCTTTCTAAATTAGTATGAACAGTGTGATTCTTTACGAGATTAAACTAGCCAAGCAGATTGAACTACTTGGCTAGCGGTTATCAATAAAACCACAGCACATTGTGGGAAAGTTTGATAACCACTATAAGCGTATCACAATTTCATTGTAAAATGCTGCATATTTAATGAATAAGTTGTAATCTCACAGAAAACAAAAAGCACCTAAGTTAATAGGTGCTAGTGTTAAATGGTTATTATTGGGTATTTCTGTAGTTACGCCAATCCTTGCTCATTGACTTAGGCATAAAATTATATGGGTTGAGATATACAGTTGCAGATGCGTGCTTTAATTTAGCTTGTTCCATATCTACCTCAGTCCTTCCCTTTAATTCATAGTAACATGTATCATTATAAAAAGCACATTAAATGAATCGAGAATAATGTAATTCTTATCATTATATTGGGAAATATACCAGGAGAAGGTAACTGCCTATTGATGATTTATTGGCGATACTATTAAAATAGTTAGTGGTATGGGCATATGGAAAAGAAAGACTAGCTGAGAGAAAAATTAGTTGAATCGTCCCCAAAAAATCCCATATAGATCATTGCTCCGATTAAAAAGTAAAGAATATAACAGACATCAATTTTTTGTATTCTATATCTAAAAAAGAAAGATAAAGGAAAACGGTCTTTGTTTTTTGGGTTGAATGTATTATGGAAATTAAGAAGACCATTTAATAGCCTCTTTAAGAAAAATTTGACTAGTAGCGTAGCTGGAAATACCCCAAAGGACATCATTAGTGAAATGCCCATTTCTCACAGAGCACGCGTTGATTCAACACCTAAAACGCCCAAAGTTATAGCCCAAATAAAAGATAAAGGAATTAAAATCACCATAGGTAAAATTATAAATTTAATCCTAACGTTCATTTTAAAAAGAATTATATAGTTAATCAAATTACAAATAAGCATTAAGAAAATAGTCGATAGCGTAAAATATTTTGTGTAAATAGAAGTTTAGGATAGAAAAAAAGAAAGTCCATTCTGTAAAATTAAAGTTACCACAACCGAAATTTTATAGGAGGACTTTCTCATGACTAATTTTACTACAGAAATAATGGAAACACTAATCAATAAAGGTAATTTGGATGATTTATTTCGTCGTCATCTAGAATTGGCTATTAACGCTTTATTACAAGCTGAATTAACGGCATTTCTTGACTACGAAAAGTATGATAGAGCTGGATTTAATTCAGGTAATTCCCGTAATGGGAATTATTCGCGTTCTTTTAGAACAGAGTACGGTGAATTGAATTTAGTAATACCTAGAGATAGGAATGGAGACTTTTCTCAACAAACCTTACCTGCTTACAAAAGAACGAATGACTCTTTGGAAACGACTATTATTCAGCTATTTCAAAAAGGAATTACTATGTCCGAAATCTCTGATCTAATTGAAAAAATGTATGGTCATTTGAATACAAGGGACAAAATAAATGGAAAGAACAGATCGAGCTCTATCACTTGCCGAAAGATCAAGCAATATTCTCGGGTTTTCCTAAAGAATCTATCATGGAAGACTCTAAAGATAAAAATAGATACCCGATAATGTTACTAACAGAAGATAACATTTTGGTAACTTTTTTTATTTTGCATGAAAAGATTGGTGTAAGAGCATATTCTGATAATGAGCAAGCAATTTTACTAAGAAGTTTCTCCACAGATTTGAGATATCAGGGAAAAGAGTACGGCAAACGGGCATTAAAATTACTTCTTGAATATATAAAAAATCATTTTGACGAGATAAATGAACTCGTACTAGCTGTCAATTCAGTTAATATTTCTGCTATAGGCCTATACAATAAAAGTGGATTTATAGATACTAAGAGAAGAATTAAAACTGACTATGGAGAGTTGGTTGTTTTGAGCCAAACAATTGACTAAAGCTTATTTTCAAAAATGATCAGAAAGGGGGTTAATTCGTGAGTAATGAACTGACGATTAGAGAGTGGTTAAGTGTTTGCCCAGATTTTGAAATAAAGAAGATTGAAGGAAATCAGCTTATTGATCAATCATTGATATGGGAAGAACTGGCTGACAGATCATTTAAAGGTGTGTCATTTGCTTATTTAAAACATTTCCTAGTCGATAGCTATCGATGGAGCACAGAAATCAATTTTAACAATGAGTTATAACGGAAGGTGAATAAATCCCCGAATGTTGTTATAGCATTTATTACAAAATTATGATTGGTTGGCAAATGATGAATATAAATTCTACTCAATAGAAAAGGGGTCGTTATATGGATTTTTGTTCCAATTATATTCTATTTTATTAGCTATTTCTTCCGCAATTACTTGGCTATATTGGTCAGAGATAAAACTTAAAGTCATATCAATTCCAGCAGAGACTCCTGAGGAAGTATAGATTAAACCGCTTGAAACTCAACGTGCGCTTTTTTGCCAATCAACGTTTTGGTTAAGTGAGACTACCCAGTTGAAAGCGCGCTTATTAGTGGTTGCCTTTATATTATTCAGATAGTTCGTTTTTGGTAATAAAGCAGAACCTGTACAAACACTTAAAATTACTGAACTTTGTCTAAGCATTTCTTCTAACTTGTTTATAAATAGTTCATCTTTAGTAAGGTCTCTCGTTCCTTTACCTCCAGGGATTAATAAGATATCTATCGGTTGACTTTCGAACTTGGAGGTATTAACTTTGTATCCTTGCCGTGAAGAAATTAATCCGTCTTTTACAGAACACAATTCAATTTTTATATCATTTACATGGCCCAAAATTTCCACGGCTCCAAAAACGTCTAATGTTTCAAAGTCATCAAATAATAATACTTTACAACTCTTTATAGGAATTCTCCTTCTTGTATTCTGAAACTGGCTCTAAGTTATTATCTTGGATATATTTTAAGCAGAGACAGGTAAGCTTTTTTTGATTTTTCCAAATATTCTAACTGTCATGATAATGTTTGGAATGTGAATTCGTGAACCGTTTGCAACTCTATTTTATGAAAGGTGGATCGAAATAGTAGTTACTTAGGCATTGTACCCGTTGTCTTGCTCAAATTTGATTCGGTTAATAGGAAAACAAAAGAATGTAGGTATTTTTAAGCTAGAATAAAAATGTAAAAGACATGCTGTCAATACACCTTAGAGCTGCTTAAGATGGTAGAAAAATTTAATACAAGTTGAATTGTTTCATATGCAGACAAAAGGGAATTTCCTTTCGTAAGGTTTTAGTACTTACGACGACCATAAGCACCACCATTTCTAAAAGACAGCCATCTCTACTTAACTTTCTATTTTCTTATTATACCATAGACAAATCACAATATTTTGTAATAAGTCATAGAGACACTAGCAAAGGTGATTATATTAGGATTCAAAATATACGAGGATGTAAAGTCATTTTGTTCCGAGCTTTCAACTCTTAAAGCTTTAGTATTTAGAAGTTAGCAGAATTTTGGAGCAAGTTTATCATATATATTAGTGAAACAATTGGAAGGTGAGACATTTGTGCACATACAAATAGAATAAGACATTCCTAGAGATGAAAAGGAACGTCTTACACTGTAAATAAAAGAAGAGGGGATACGACTTCATAGGCAGATTTTGATGAACCGCATCATGCTGTGTTTACTCACATCGAAAGAGTTTAAAAATTAGAAAAAAGTAAAATCAGCTTAATTGTTTCTATTAAAAGGTGTTCAAGATATTGGCCTAGATCTAAATTTTGAACTTTCCATATTCAATGTAAAAGTATCTCTGTTAACAAGTCATGCATCTATTAACTAGTTACGGATCAACCTTTATCTGATTCAATTACCTCAAAAGATTCATCCAAGACGACTGTTTCTTGTAGTGCATAGCTGGAATATCTCTCATAAATCATGGGCAATAATTCCCAAACATTTTCAGGGTATACTTTTGAACGATTTAACAATTCATAGGCTTCTTTTATAATCGTTTCATCATCAAATCCATAGGATAAAGGACGTGGATAGAAACTATCATAATACCAATCATGATAATCACCATAGCTCGCAACACAAATTAATTTGTCTCCCAATTTAACTGAATCAGTCATTTGATTCAGCAAAACTGTTCGCAAGCCCCAGCGTTGTTTTCTTTCAACCCCCATAGAGAGCGGAGCAAGAACCACAACTTCAACTGGTGTTAAATTAATCACTACAGCTGGAGTTAGCGTTCCTTTTTTATACAAGTTACTTGGTGTACCGATTACAAATAAGTAAAAGCAATAAACGAGTGTAATAATTAGCATTATCCAGCCTAAAATTTTTGAATCCGTCATGAAAAAGCGTACCGTATTAATTGTAAAAAAAACCAATAAAAGAATTTTTTTCCAGTTTATAAAAGACTTTAACTCTTTATCATAGCGGTATATTCTCTTCTTTTTTGGCGTTCTATCAATTGGCAAAATTTCTTCCGCATTCTTTCCTTCAATCAATTTTGCATAGTTACCTGGATATTGAACCGGAATTTCTTGATCCTTGTAGTGAAAAATAGCAGGTTCAGAAGAGTCTTTTTGATCGTTTTCCTCATTAAATTGATATGTTTCATTTAAGAAACACACTATTTCATTACAATCAGTATCTGCCCAAATATTAGAGAAACTATCTGTCAGTTGAAAACATTCAATGACTTGGTAAACTGATTTGGCAAAATCTTCTGTTGTCGTAACAAATGTTCCTACCATGCCATTAAAATCTGATCTAAAAATCTTTCCCACCATCACACTCGCAAGATATTCTTGCCAGTTATTAAAAGCATGTTTTGTCTCAGTTCCGATTTTTTGTAAAAGTTCTAGTGCACGATTATCTTCAATATAGTTCAATTCATACGCGTTTTGGATAATTGATATTTGTCTTAGATAATTAAACCCTACGCCCATATGATTTGAACTAAGTACTATTAACTGTTGGTTTTCTAAAAAAAAATCATATAAAAAGCTTTTTTGTTCAAAATATAACTCTTTTGTAGCGTAATATAATTCTGTAATGAGTTCGGCATCGTCTGCCTGTTGAGAAATAATTGTAAATTTTCTTACTTTTTCTTGTAAACGATCATCTGAATAAAATTCACTAATCTCTCTATCTGTAACGTGAAGAAATTTTTCTTGATTTTCTCTAAATAAATCAAATAACAAACTTTGTACGACTTGATCGTAAATACATGAATCGTAGTATTTAAGCATCTCAATCAAACTATTTTCATCTTTGATACCGTAGTTTTGTTTGATAGACTTCTTTAACACTGACTTGATTGCCCCAGTAATTGGCTTAGTTGTTGTAAGTTTCGTGTTAATTTCTTCTGAAGGCTCTGTTAGAAAGACTTCATTGTTATAAAATTTATAGATACTTTCCAACAACATATACTTATTTTTAATCATTATGATATAGGCTCCTCTTCATTTCATTTTGGTCTCTATAATATGATTACGGACAAATTGTTCGCTATAATCAATTATAGGAATTATTATTATTGTGACAACTAAAAATATAGCTAAGGGACATTCCAATGGTTTTAAAGAATCAATTGTAGTACTTGCTTAGACCGGATTGTCTGTTAATTAATTTCTAATGTTAGACTAAAATAGCCGACTATGTCAGTATCTAGATAATCGATAGTAAATTTAGTTAGGTCTTAGAGTTAATATATGTAAAATAATTTTTCTTTTCTTAAGATATCGTTTATGAGCTTAATTCAATTCCAAGCTATAAATGGACTCAAAATGAAAATGTAAAAACTAGAAAGAATAACTAGTAAAAAAAATTTAAAAAAATATACAAATAGCGTAGTACCGACTCTCCTAAGTCGTATATTCTTTATAGCGACAAAAATAGAATATACTAGAACTAATAAAACAAAAAAAATCTTAACGTTTTTTTGTATTGTTATTTGAGCATTATAATTAATTACTTCCTGGGAATCCATCATGGCACGAAAGGCAAGATTTGTTATTTGGGTTGTAAAACCTCTATCAGGAGCAGGGTATAAAAATTTTTGCATACAAAGCATCAAAACAAATCCTAAAAATTGGAAAACGACAACTGACAGAAAAGAATATCTTTCTTTTTTTGATGTTAAATTTGAATCTCCATTTGCCCACCATCCTAAATATATTTATTTTGTTAAATTAAGCTAGACAATTATTTCTCATTTAAGTAACTAAAAATTATCTTTAAAATACCGTGAATCTTATTCTCATCTGCTGTTTTTCCGACTCCCCCAAAATTGACATTTAAAGGAAATTTTGCCACAGAACTGATTTTTCCTCCAAATAATAGATGTACAAATAAATTCAATTAGAAATTCTAAAAGCAAAAGAAAAGTCACTTTCATGTATGACAAGAGTTAATTTTAAAGGTAGTAATATTAAAATTCAATCTCAAAAAAGGGCTAGAATTGAACGATCAGTGTTTAATTGTTAGTGAAATAAAAAATTTCCCTGAAGGAAGTTAGAGACTTTCCACACAGAAATCACCTTTTTGAGGAAGGATAGGTGAAAAAGGTAATTGATAATGCCACAATCATAGGCTAAATTGAAAGTGATTGTGACTCCTCTATTGATATATAGGCAATAGTTCACTATACTTTAATTAGTTTAAAACGATAGAAAATGTGAGGTTGATTATGAATAGGACGATAGGAAAAAAAGTAAAAGAGCTAAGACAGCAGCAAAACTTAACCTTGAAAGAATTAGGAAAAAAAACCGGATTATCTAGTGGTTATTTATCTCAGTTTGAACGAGGGCAAACAACAATCGCAATTGACAGCTTAGAGCAACTTGCTAATTTTTTTAATGTTGAATTGTCTTACTTTTTTGAAAAGGCCAAAGAAACGACATCCCCAGTGATTAGAAGCTATGAACAAGTTAATCTTCAGATTACTAATGAGCAATTTATATCTCAGATGCTAGCTCGAACAAGTGATCAAGAATCCTTTCTTCCAAGATTAATTGAAATACTTCCTAATAAGGAGATTATTGAAGAGGTAGAATTGTTTTCACATAAAGGAAAAGAATTTATTTTTGTTTTAGAGGGGGTATTAGACCTGTATTTAGAAAGTGAAGAGTATAGTTTATATCCTGGTGATTCTGTGTATTACTCTTCGGAAAAAATTCACAATTGGGTTAATAAAACTACTAATAGAGTTAAATTCCTAGTAGTTAACGATTATTCTTAATTCATTATAATGAAAAAAAATCTCTAGAATGAATCAGGAAACGGTTTTAGGTTGGTTTTTTAATTGAAAAACCCGTTATAGTGATGTATAATTCATTTTAATGGAACGTTTTTTTATCGATTCATTTGTTAAAAAAATCACATTAGGAGGATGAAAATGTTACTTTTATCAAGAGAAGACATCAAAAAAGTATTTTCAATGAAAGAAGCGATTGAAGCTGACAAAATCGCTTTTAAAATGTTTACTCAAGGAGGGACAGAGGTTCCGTTAAGAACGCAAATAGTATCGGAAAAAGAGGGTGGGACATTTCTATTTATGCCTGCCTATGCGCCTGAACTAAATGCGGCATCGCTCAAAATTATCAATATTTTTCCTAATAACATTGATAAAGGATTGCCTTCTGCACCTGCACAAGTATTGTTAGTGGATGGTAAAACAGGAATTGTAAGTTCCGTTTTAGATGGAAATACAGTGACACAGCTTAGGACAGGTGCTGCATCTGGCGTGGCCTTTGATGTATTAGGAAGAGAAGATGCTAAAGAAGGCGCATTAATTGGAACAGGTGGACAAGCAGCTAGTCAGCTTGAAGCAATGATATGTGCCAGAAATTTAGATGTCGTGCGTGTCTATGACATGAATTTTGAACGAACAAAAGCTTTTTCAGAGCAAATGGCACTAGAGTTAGCTGAATATGGGACTAAAATTATTCCGTCTAAGTCATCTGATGAAGCCATTGCTAACGCAGATTTAATTATAACAGTCACTCCTTCTACGACCCCTGTTTTTGATGGCTCAAAGGTAAAGGCAGGTGCCACGGTTAGTTGTGTAGGGTCTTATCAACCTCATATGCAGGAAATGGATCCAGTTATTTTGGAGCGAGCATCTAAACTCTATTTTGATTCTGAAGAGGCGGTTCTATCTGAGGCGGGAGATATTTTAATTCCTCTTGAAAAAGGAATAATTACGAAAGAAAAATTTACTGGTGATATTGGAGAAGTGTTGCTTGGAGACTTGGTTGGGCGAGAAAATGATCAAGAAATTATCGTCTTTAAAACAGTCGGAATCGGCGCTCAAGACTTAGTAACGGCCAAACAAATATATGACAAGGCTTGTGAACAAAATGTTGGAACAACATGGTCCTAAGAGAAGGAGAGAAATGATGCCACATATTTCTGTAAAGCTATATCCAGGAAAAAATTCTGGAATGAAGCAAGAGTTTGCCAAAAAGTTACAAGAATTCACTGTGAAAGAATTAGGCTGTGAACCAAATTTTGTCTCTGTTTCATTCAAAGAAATAGAAGCAGATAAGTGGAAGAAAGAAATAGAATCGGAATTAAGGCATGAAGAGATGATTATTGAAGCTGACTTTTAAATAAAAAGGAGAATGTATATGCATGATTATCCAAGTATTTTTAATGATGTTTTAGGCCCCATTATGGTGGGGCCGAGTAGTTCACATACGGCAGCGTCTGTGCGAATTGGGAAAGCGTTGTCTCAAATGGTTAAAGGGAAAATCACCTATTTTCAAGCCGATTTTGATCCAGAAGGGTCATTAGCTGCTAGTTATATAGGTCAATGTTCTGATGTCGGACTTGTAGCAGGCTTGCTTGGAATGGAGCCAACAGACAATGATTTACTTCGTTCTATTGAAATTGCAGAAAGTGATGGCATGGATATAAACTTTAGAATCGTTCCTTATGAGGCGACACATCCAAATACCTATAAAATGGTAATCAAGAGTGACTTAAATGAGCTAGTAAAAGCAACCGCTTTATCTGTTGGTGGAGGAATGATTGAATTCACAGAAATTAATGGGGCTAAAGTGTCTATAAAAGGTGGTTTCTATGAAACCTTGATATTTGGCAAAAATTTAAAAGCTAAAGAAGATGAATTAGTGAATGAAGTAGCAGAGGCGTGTTCATTGTCTATTCAAGAAACCGGCAATTATCATGTTATTAGCATTCAATCACTTGAACCAATCAATCAAGAGGAATTAAATAGGCTTAACAATAAACTAACCATTGAAAATGTGATTGCATTTGATCCAGTCTTGCCAGTCATGTCACAAAAAACGCCACACATTCCTTTTAGTACAGCGGAAGAAATGTTGGAACAAGCCAAAAAAGAGCAATTGGATTTAGCGGATATGGCGCTAAGATACGAAAGTATTCGAGGCAATATTGAAGAAGAGGAAGTGTATAACAAAGCTGTTCAAATTGTTGATATCATGTCAAATGGTATCGAGATTGGCCTCAAAGGAACGAGCTACGATGACCGAATATTAGGCTATCAATCGTACAAAATGTTTGAAGCCAATAACAAACTAATTGGTGGTGATATCACAGCGCGGATCATCGGCTATATTTCCGCTATGATGGAAGTAAAAAGTTCGATGAACGTATTTGTTGCCGCTCCAACTGCGGGCTCTTGCGGAACATTACCAGGAACGACAATAGCTGTTTCTAGTTTTTATAATAAATCAAAAGATGAGTTGGTACGAGCATTTTTGGCTGCTGGAATGATTGGCGTATTCATAGCAGAATATGCTACCTTTGCAGCTGAGGTAGCTGGTTGTCAAGCTGAATGTGGGGCTGGATCAGGAATGACAGCCGGAGCTTTAGTGCAATTAATGGGTGGTACTATTGAAGAGGCTGTCAATGCTGCTTCAATGTCGTTGCAAAATGTTTTTGGAATGGTATGCGACCCAATCGCAATGCGTGTAGAAGTGCCTTGCTTAGGGAAAAATGTGATGTGCGGACTTAACGCTCTGGGAGCGGCCAATATGGCGTTAGCGGGGTACGATGCGGTGATTCCGTTGGATGAAACGATTGATAGCTTTAATAAGGTTGGTAGAATGATTCCACCAGAATTAAGGTGCACAGGATTAGCGGGAGTTGCTCAAACAAAAACTGGGTTAAAAATAGCAGACAGTTTAGGCTGTTCCTTAGGATGTTGCTAGTGACCAAGTCACGTTTATTTTTTAGAAATAGCTCAACACATACTAAAAACGTTAGAGAAATGATTAAAGAGAGCGACTCTACTAGCATTGAAGAAGCTTAAGAATAGGTGAGCGGGATAATGATAGCTTAAACATGAATGGTAAGCGTTAGTCTGCCATACTTCTTGAATGGCGAATAAATAAGTGCTTGGACACACGCGTAAATAAGTTAAATACCACCAAATCACGGTAATAAAAACCTTGGTTTGGTGGTATTTCTATTTTCCTATTTCTTTAAAAAGCGAGAGAGTTGTTAATTAAGTCCGAGTCTCTTTTGCGCTACTCTCCCAATCGCCTAATTAATTTACATCCATTTCCAATGTCCACTCGATTTGAGTTGTTTGATTTCCCGTTGCATTAAAATTAGCAGGGATTGTCAACGTTGGATTTAATTTTACGTCATAAGTATCAGCTTTAGCTGTTCCATCAGTAAACAGATTTTTCTTTGTTTGGTCTAGTGACACATTGTTAACAACAGAAGCATTAGTTGACGTTCCTTTTAAGGTTACATTCATCTTTTTATCCAGATAATTAGCATCCTTGTAATTGACTCCAACTTTCCAACCAGTCGTTTTATTTGTACGCGTATCAGTTACTTTTACTGTGGAGCTGGATTTTGTTTCATCCTCAACAGTCGTTTTACTTGTTCCATCTAAAACGATTTCTTTAAAGACCATCTTAGCATCTGTCGCTATTGCACCAAAGCTAACGGCTCCTACTTCTTGCTTTTCTAATAATTTGATCGTGGCATCAGATGTCCCAGTAGAAGGCTTTGGTGTCACAGATCCTTGCTTCCATTTTGCTGTTAGGGTGATGTTGCCTTTTTCTCCCAATACCCCTAGCTCACTATGCTGATATGAGTTACCATCACCATCAGTCCACTCTAAAAATTCAGCATTGTCTTTAATCGGTTCTTTAAAATAACTTGTTGCGGTTATAGTACTAATGCCTTTAATAGGTGAAGTAAAGGTAATCTTTTCGATAAAATCTCCATAGAAAGCTTGTCCTTTAAGCTCCCCATTACTAACTAAAGAGGTTGGCATCGTAAGGGCTGTTAAGCCCGAACCAGTAAAAACATGGGATGAGATTGAACTCACTGTATTGGGAATGTTGACATCCTTTAATGAGAGACAATCTTTGAATAAAGAGTTAGCTAGTGCTGTCAAACCATTAGGCAGTGTCACATTATTTAAAGAAGTTGCCCCCATAAAGCTGGCATCACCTATTGTTTTCACACTATTTGGTATAACGATTGTTTTTAAGGCCGTTGCATTGTTAAACGCGAATTGACCAATTGTTTCAACGCCTTCAGCAATTGCGACTTGTGTTAAAGAGGTACATCCCTGGAAAGTAACATCCCCAATTACTTTAATAGTTTTAGGAATATTGATACTGACGAGAGACGTACAATCCATAAAGGCACGGTTGCCGAGTGTGGTTAACGTATTAGGTAAATTAATTGATTGAATACCAGTTTCCCTGAATGCACCAGGCCCAATAGTAACTAGTCCTTCACTAAGTGTGACACGTTCTAATTTTTTACGCTTGTAAAATGCAGTTTGACCGATTTCCTTCACTGTCTTAGGGATATTAATTTCTTTTACAGTATCTGTTTCAGTAGCTTGTAATCCTAAAGCACCTGTTCCAATCCCAGTAACTGTATATTGGATGTTAGTCGCTGGATCGGTTACTTTTTCATTAATTGTAACAATTTCTGGTAATGTGTCTTTAAAATGACTGGTAATGGTAACGTCATTTTTGCCCATCTCATCTGAAATAGTATATACAACACCATCAACACTAAATTTAACTGGATCAGCATCTACAGCAGCGATAGATTCTGTTTTTATTTCTATCGCTTCCTCAGCCCAGACCTTAGAGCTATTAATCGTTAAACCAGCCACACCAAGAACTAATATACTACTAAATAAACTAATCTGTCTTTTCATCAGGCTCTCCTTTATTCTTAAATTTCTGGTGTCAATGTCCATTCTAGTTTTGCTGAATACTCGCCACTTGTCGTCAATGTTGCAGGGATTGCTAAGGTAGGGTTTAGAGTAACCTCTTTTTCTTTAACACCTGCTTCATATTTACCACTAAACACTAATTGACTTCCAGTACCAACAGTTGGACTATTATGAGTATGAGTTCCTTTACCAGAAACATTGGCACTTGCCAATTTCAAACTTAAGCCATTTTTCAGAAAACCATTTGCAGTAGTTGTTGGTGTCACATCTTTTACTTGCACTGTATACTTGCCTTCTTTGCCTGCTCCTAAATTTTCGCGAGTATCATTCAACATAATTTTAGCGGCACCTGGTGTTTTTTCCCCTGCCGTTAGAAGCGCTCCAGTCAATGTTGTATCCGCAAAGTTGATTTTAGCACTAGCTGTTACATCCACAAAACTAATGGCGCCAGTCGGTCCAGGAGCTTCGCCTTCTTTAATCATGACTGATGCATCAGATGTTCCTGATTCTGCTGCATTAACAGCTAATGGTGCAGTTAGCACCATGCCTGTACTTGCTACTATTAAACTTGTAATTATTTTGCTACTTTTCATCTTTTTTCCCTCTTTCTATTTTTATGAATACGGTTGTGGCACCTAATAAAATGACACTTCCAAGTGATACCAGCTGTGTGTTCGTCTTTTCATTCGTTAAGGGTAATACTTTTTTGGTCGTACTAAGTGTTTTAGCCTCAGATGATGATGCCTGTGTTTTCGTTGTATCAGATTCTTTTGGCTTAATGAGGATAGTTGCGTCACTGACACCATTGTTAGCTTTTGTTTCAGCCGATACCTGATGTCCTAAAGTAAGACCAGAGGCAACCAATAAAAAGAGTATTACCTTACTTGACTTTTTTTTAGTTCGTTTTCTTTTCTTCATTTTTTTCGTCTCCATTGTGTCTTTTGACTTTTCTTGCCATTTTTTTTGCCTGAACAACAACCCTCCTATAACGAACAAAGCGGCTATAAAGGCCGCCAAGAGAGCATATAGACCCCAATTGGATTGTTTCTTAAAGACCATGTCATTATTTAATTCTTTTGCTTCTTTCCTTGTAATCTCGAATTCTTCTTGCCACTTTTCATCAAGACCCTCAGCCTTAGCAGTCATCTCTAATCGATACTTACCTGCCCTAAATTCCTTGGTACCTAATGAAATTGAATAGTTAAAACTCGAGTTTGGCGCTAGCTTCATCGCGTCTTGCTTTTCCTCATAAACAGTTTCGCCATTTGGTTTAAATACTTTTGCTTCAAGCGTTAACTCCCGCAAAATAATTGCTTGAGGATTTTGTAGGCGTGTCTTAATGACATTTTCAAAGCTTTGCTGACCAATTGTCACACCTTTAAAATTCAATTTATTTGGAATAGGGGTATCATTCTGCCAAAGTTTAATTGGAATCACGTATGAAAAGACATTGCTAATCCCGGACTGCTTTTGATTTTCCTCAGATAACTTTTCTGAAACCCGAATACCACCGAGGATAATACCGTCAAATGCTTCTTCCGGCATCGTAATTGCTACTTCAACTTTCCCAATACTACCCGCATCCACCTTGATTGTCGGTTCCACCTTAGCCACATCTGTTAGCTTATGTTTTAAGGTCTTATCATATGTCTTTACCTTATGCTGATACTCAATAACACCATGATCATTTGTAATAGCGTTCTCCATAACCGTTGTAAAAGTCATCTTATCATCTGTGTTATTGTGAATTTCAATTTGCAATGTTTGTGTTCCACTTGGAATTAGTTGAACATCAAAATAGTCTGTCACCTCTTTTCGTTGGTTTTCAGTTAAGAGTGATTTTACGAAATAAGAAGCCTGGTTATTCTCTGCATAAGCATGGTTAGGCAGAACGAAATAAAAAATAACCAACAACAATAGCTTTTTTATTCTTTTAATACGAATAAATAATCACCCCTTTCTCGAACGAATGTAACATGCTTATTTTAAATTATCTGTCTTAATTCGAACAGTCCATTTTTCTTAAAAACTCTCATCTTCATAAGCCTGGTTGGGTAATATTAAATAAAAAAGAATCAACAATAATAGACATTTCATTATTCTATATTGTATAAAAATACCACCCCTCTCGAACTATTGTAACATCCTCATTTTTAATTGTCTATCTCAATTTGCACAGCTATTTTTCTTAATAGTTATTCTTACTATTATAAAGTGCAGGGATATTCTAGGAGACAAGTAGCCTATTTTTTTACCTAATCTTTTACGGTGCTGATTGCAATGAACAATCGATGATATTCTTAATAAATGCCTGCTAGCTCGTAGTTTTTATCCATCATAATAAATGGTAAGTTTACTGCCAAGTTTGATAATTTTTTTAGTAGTGGAACAGTTGTGGATAAATCAGAAATATAGGTGGACGAAAGAAGGCTGCTCATAATAGACTGACTACCAGCCGAAGCAACTAAATGGATTTTATAGCTAAACCAGTACTGATTTTTACCTTAGCGATTTTTTTACTAGTGTTAATTATGATACGTTCTTGATTCAGCTCAAATTAAGTATAGCTACAATCAATTTTTTTTACGGTGTTTATCGAACGGTGGGCTCAAGTCGCTTAGTTAATAATAGAAAACCAACTTGGATCCAGTAAAGAGCTTTATAGCGATCATTTCGATTGCCATAAAATAGAAAAACAGTATTACCAAAGACATTCAACTCATAAGTATCTTTAACAATTAGCGCTAAACTGTTAATTCCATAACACATGTCCGTTTTGCCACAGACGATAAGAATGTACTTGGCATGAATGTAATTAACAAGTATAGTGTTGAATCTCCTACAGAATGGCGGTTAGAAAGTATTGGTTCGAACATTGTAGACACGAACTCCTGTTTCACCAATTTTTAACTAACGAGTCAGGTTTGGTTTTTGCAGGGAATTTGAAGAATAATGTGTCAGTTTATCTGAAAGGAGGACTGGGACGATTGATGTTTGTTTAGTCACTAAAACCACCACCAATTTACTTGATAGTCTAAGTAAATTGGAGATGGTCTTCGGTGATAGGCAGTCTTTCATTATACGCCTATATTTCTGTTTGATATGAATGAGGAGAATTTCTTGTTTAGTTAATATCTTTACGCCACAAGGCATTGAAATTTATTCATTTAGTTAGTATTATTTTTTTTCTTTTTTATAGTCATAATTAATGTGAAGATGATATACAACGCAGTATAATTTAATGTAATATCTCGATAAGCTGTAGGATGCAGTGGTTCAATAAAACTAGTTGACCAAACATACAATAATACAATTAATAACGAAATAATATATTGTACAAAAAAACTTAATATCTTAGAGTCAAGTTTCACATATTTTTCAATATATATTAAGGAGACTCCCACCCCTGTTATGACAGCTCTGTTCAAAATGTGATAGTTTGTATCCTCAATAACCCCTCGATACAGCTGCCAAATACTACTTATCAATGTGATAAAAGTAAAAATGATACAATAAACACTTAATGTACTATAAATTTTTGTCATATGAATGTATATCCTTATAATTTATTTTTAGTTTATTGTAACATATGATATCTGTAATCGACAATATGACCTTCAACTATATTATTGCGCTTCAATGATATAGTTGAAGGTCATAGCAAGTATTAGAGAAAATATAATAGTTGATTCAGTACCTTCATCAAGGTTATTACTTACATTGTATCAAAAATGGGGAGCTTCTCATTTTTTGGCTAATTTAAGCCCTTATGACACAAGGTATTGAAATTATGAAATTGATTCAACTAGCTTCCCTACCTAGGAATAAGAAATAATTAGAGAGGATCAATTATAGTGATAAGAAAATAGAGCTATGGCTATTATAACAAGCAGGGATAACTGAGCGTGTTATATAATTACTAGTGTTTGTTTAATTATTTACTAAAATATAAGGAACTCTTATAATTGATACGTGCTTGATATAGCTATAAGATAACACAGAGAAATTGTTGTAAATGATGTGCATTAGATAAGTGATTTATAAAGAGGCGCTAGCAATGTTTAATCGATCAGTATGAGACAAGAGGATTGAGTGAAGCAGAGAAAGACTTTAGTTGTATAGTTGCTCTTAATCCCCATCCTATTAGCATAGTCTAGCGAATAAGATGGGGATTAATGATGTTATTTAATAAATAAAAGTATTGACAGCGTTTTCGTTTAATTGTACACTGTGGGCGTTAGGAACGACCCAGACAATTACATACAAACCATTGGCTACTATCTCCGGGGTTGGCGCCCCAGAGGCAGTATGAAGCCT